>DPXH01000172.1 GCA_003527405.1 Candidatus Sediminicultor tertius
AGAAAAGTGCGGAAGTCGGGAATATAATACCACTATTATATATATACAACATTACTTGAAAAAAACCTTTTTTTCAAGAAAATAATTTTGAGGGGTTTTTGATGGAGAATTTAATTGGAATAGATAAGAAAAGGAAACAATTATGAGATGGATTTATCTTTTGTTTTTAATGAGATTTTGTGTATTTTTTAATCTCATATCTATCTTTTACTTGGGCAACGAAGGTATCAATTCTCATTTCTCTTGTACTATCCTGAAAACCATCATACTCTATTGACACAAAGGGAATGTTATTATTATCTTTTCTGAATTTAGGGATAAAACCGGCTACAGTCAATCCTGGCATGCAGTTAAATGGAATGACACTGATAATGCCATTCAACCCCCTTTTTACATAATCTACTGCCTTTCCCATGCTTACTATAGCCTCCCCCCCAATATAACGTCTAATATATTTCTCACCATTTGAAACTATTTCTTTCGGAGGTATATCATCAAAGCCTTGCATATATGGCAAGGTTGCCTTAAACAATTTGTGCTCATAACCAATCATAACTCTATATAATATTGATTTCAAAAACCATTCCCTTAAATCCTCTTTTTTTCTGTTTAATCTGAATTTTTCTCTGGCAAAAATAGAACCAAGATGATAAGAATAAATCAGATATTCTGTTGCTGGAGCTAACCAAACCTCTACTCCCTTTTCTTCAAGGTTTCTTATAATTCTTTGGTTAGCTGGCTCATGAAGTCTTACAAAAAACTCACCAACTATGCCTATTTTGGGTTTTTCTTCATCAGTTTTTTTGACTTGAGAAAATTCCTCTTGAGCTTTTTTTAATATTTCCTCAATAGGAGATAATTTCCCATTAAATAAATTAGAAAAAAATGCCTTACCAATGCTTAAATAGGTTTTCATTTTTCCAAGATTAGTTTTTGGATCTGCTAAGTAATCAAGAAGCCTTTTCATATATTTTTTATAAATCTGATCTGAGGTCCCTTTATTATCCTCATAGGGTCTGGTGTGCATTCTCATTTTTTCAAGCTGGTCAACTGCAGTAATACCAGACCAGGCCTTGATTAGTAAGAGTATACCAAGATTGAACTCACTTCCTAGTTCACCCCCTGTTATTATATCAACATCTATTCCTTTTTTCTGAAATAAAAGTGATTCTAAACTTGCATACTGCCCCAGTCTACATGGGCCACAATCAGTTGTTGCTTGAAAAAAGGCAAACTTTTCCTGGTCAAACCCTGGTTTTTGCATAAAATTAAGCATAGCCTCTGTAGTATGTAGATAAGGGGTACATACTAAGCCACATGTACAGCTTCTTGCTCTTTCCATGGTTTCATCAGGGCTTACCTCTAAAACCCTTGATTGAATTCCATAGGCATTTAAAACAGCAGATAATGCATAATTATGTTTTGACATTGGAGGAAGAACAAGAATTTTTTTGTCTTTAATCTTATCAAGACCCTTTAGTTTGACGCTAAAAACCTTGCTGGTCTGCTTTGCATCTATCCCTAAGTAAGATTTAACTGTATTAAAAAATGCCTGCAATCTAGTATCAATTCCAGCATCTCCAGTATGTTCATCCATTTCAACTGTTAAAAATGGCTTTTGTGTTCTGCATCTCATTTGCTGGTTTATCTGGGTATCAGGACCACAGGCAAAATAAGTTATATCAATTCCAAACAGGTTTTTGTTTTTATTTAATAATTCTATTGTAGCCAGCTTCTTTTGACCCTGTATCCAGTACATTTTTGGCATTTGTGTAGATATATCTATTGAACCTATGGGAGCAAGTTCAAGAGGTATTGCCAGATAACCAGCATCTAAAATTTTATTGACAATATCATTATTGACATTTGCATCATAAGATGTGTATGGTCTTGCCATAACCAAAAAAGTTGGTTCGTTTTTTTTACATTTCTCTTGAATAGAATCAAAAACTTCTTTTGTTTTTTCCTCAATTTTTTTATCAAACCTTTTTTTGTTTACTAACCCCTCTTGAAGTGCAGCCCTAACATTTTTTGTGCTATAACCCATCTTTGCTACAGCTTTCTTCATCTGATCCTCAATATGATTTAATCCCCAGTCAAAAAATAGTGAAGGAGAAATAAACTTTTCCGAGTTAAGACCTTCTTCAGTGAGCTTTGGTGCAGATTTCATAAGATCTGGTGTAGATTGTGTCCACGGACATGTAACAGAATATTTATAGCTGCCAGTCGGTTCTCCTGTATTGGCAATATGGGGAATAAAAATAAAATCATCTTTTTTTAGTTTTTTTAGAAGATTGTCAACATGACCATAGGCAACCTTTGTTGGAAAACAATATTCTGCTGGTACTATCTCTAGTCCACGATTTATTATCTTCCTATTGGTTTCATCTGAAATAATAGTTTTTATTCCTAAATACTTAAAAAAAGGAACAAATAAGGGCGAGAAATCATTAAATAATAAACCCCTTGGAATTCCAACTTTCATTTGCATGCATCCTCCATTATTTTTTGCCTTTCTTTAAATAAATTGGGTGGCTTTATTTTTTTCTCATCTTGTTTTGCACTATATCTCTGGCATCTGTCTCCTATATAAAACTCTTCATCTCCGATTTTAGCCTTTGTTATGTTACAGTCATTTCCACACCCTTTATTTATACATTCATAAGGTCCTACACTGTATTTTAGATTTGATATTTTTTTAAATTCCCTAAAATCACCTAAATTAGAGGTGTCATATGCATATTTTGCTGCACCTATTGCTCCGGTTATATGCGGCCAGGGAGGTACAACTATCCCTCTTCCAAGAACAGTTTCAAGAGCAGCAACCTGTCCAAGATTAAATGCGGTTGCACCCTGAAAAACAACCTTTTCTTTTATTTCACTGCCGCTAACTACCTTTGCTAAATAGTTTCTTGCAGTTGCTAATGTAAGGGCAGCACATAAATCCTCTAAAGATACATTATTTTGCTCGTATTTTATTATTGATTGCTCTGATAAAACCGCACAAGTGCTATCTATATCAGGGGGATTTTTTGCTCTTAATGCAATATCTCCAAAATCCTCTATTTGAATGCCTCTGCGCATAGCATATTTTTCAAGCAATGCCCCGGTCCCAGCAGCACAGGCATTATTCATTGCAAAATCAACAACCACGCCCTGATCGATATTAATAAATTTTGAATCTTGACCGCCAAACTCAATAATACTAAACTCTTTTTGAGGATAGACTGTTATTATACCTGCAGCCTGTGCAGTGATTTCATCAACAATATGTTCTTTAGAAGCCCCAACTATAAAACCGGTAAGCTGCCTTCCGCTCCCGGTTGTTCCCGCAACAACTTTTTCAATTTTATAGCCCCTTTCTATAACCTGATTATTTACTTTGTTTATCACATCTATTGCAGCCCCGACAGGGTCTATCTCTGTTCTCCTGTAGTGATAAGCAAGCAATCTAAACTTACCATTAATTTTTGCTATTAATGCAGCCTTTGTACTAACAGAGCCTATGTCAATTCCTAAGCCGGCTAAAGGAATATCTGCACCATAAGGCCAATCTTCTTTCGGTTTCATAATTTTAGATTTTTTAAGGATTAGGGGACCCTGTGATTCATAATTAAAGGGTTTAGTCAATTTTTGCCCTAATTTTTTTATTATATTTTTCAAATAAACCCGTTGGCCATAGATTGCTGCACCAATTGCACCTATATGTAATCTTTGTTTTGGAATAATCACTCTTTCAAAAGAGATTTTGCAAAAATCCATTAGATGCTTTACAAAGGCTTTACTAAGTGAGAGACCACCAATAAGAAAAATCTTACCTTCAGGTATAATTCCGTTTGAGAGAATGGTCTTAAAACTATCAGCAGAGGCTCTATAAAGCGAAGCAGCTAATACCTCTTTTGGTGTTCCCTTTTGTTGCTGGTGCACAACATCAGATTCACGAAAAACACCACATTTTGCAGAGAGCTTTATAGTTTTTTCAGTTTGATTAGCAACTTTAGATAGTTCCTCTATTGAACCGTATTCAAATCTTTTAGCCATATGCTCTAGCAATAAACCTGAACCAGCACCACATTTATCCTGTAAACAATTGTGTTCTAAAATTAATCTTCCACTATTTTTATCTTTTACAAATTCATAATATCTCTGATTTGAAGCCCCAATATCAATTACTGCAAAATCTCCATCTTCTTTAATGTCTAAATCAAGAAAGGCAATGCCTCCTTTAATTGTAATTGATTCACTTATTATTTGTTTTTCATTTAGAACATCTGATAAAGAAATTGAATTGACCCCGGTTACACCAAGATAAGCTTCATTACTGTGTTTTGTTGTAATTTCATCTAATGCTTCCTTTAAAGCATAAATTGGTTTTCCATCTATTTTTTTTAGATAAGAAGTTATATTTTTTCCATCTATCACAACTGCTTTAAGATTATCAGAACCAATATCTATCCCAATTCTATTAATATTAAAAGGGAATTTGAATTTAGAAATAACTTTTTTCAAAATATTTTTCTTAAATTTCCTTTCTAAAATATTTTTAGAGAATTTTTAAATTTTAAAAAATCGATGCGGTTAGTTCTTATAATACCACTTTTCATATTCCCTTTCGATTTTATTAATCGCTTTGCTCGGTGTAGTATAATGCAAGCCGATCAATTATTCTTGCATTATTATATACTACATAAATAAAAAAATCCTTCTTTTTTTTTGAAAAAATAATATAAAGTTGCTTGATAGCTTTAGCGTATAGGTTAGGGATATATGGAAGAATTGAATAGATATAGAAATAAAATAAAAAAGGGTAAGCTATTTGGTATTAGGGGTTTGATGAATCAAGCCCCTACAATTATTTATTATTTTCGATAGTACTTTTTCTTCATCACATTCATCTAAATCTATCCACTCAATATTTTCTATTTTGTTTTTAAACCAGGTCATCTGTCTTTTGGCATAATGCCGGGTCTCTATCTTTATTAAATCGATAGCCTCTTCTTTGCTGTATACTCCATTAAGATGCTTGTTTATTTGTTTATAGCCCAGACCCTGCATTGAATTTAAATTTTCTTTATAGCCTCTTTCTCGTAACATTCTAACCTCTTCTATAAATCCGCCTTTAATCATTTTATCAACTCTCATATTTATTCTTTGATATAGATTCTCTCTATCTCTTTTAAATCCTATAATTTGATAATTAAATTTTGCACTGCTAACAGAGGATTTTTTCTGTAAATAAGAGATGGGTTTACCGGTAGATTTATAAACTTCTAAAGCTCTGATTATTCTTCGTAAATCATTAGGTTTAATTCTGGAAGCAGAAATCGGGTCTATTTCGAATAATTTATCATATAAATATTTTTTACCGTGTATTTTTGCCTCTTCTTCCAAAGTTTTTCTATATTCGATATCCCTGGCAGGCCCCTCAAAAAGCGGATTAATTATTGAGGAAATGTAGAGTCCGGAACCTCCTGCTAATATCGGTATTTTACCTCTTTCAAAAACATCTGATATTGCATCGGCAGCTAATTTGCTGTATTGTGTTACATCAAAATTCTCTGAGGGGGCAACAATATCTATCATATGATGTTTTATGGCCTTTAATGTGCTTTTATCAGGTTTAGCAGTCCCAATGTCCATATATTTATATATTTGCATTGAATCAGCAGAAATTATTTCTATATCAGGGATTTTTTGAGCTATTTTTATGGAAATATCTGTTTTGCCTACACCGGTGGGGCCTAATAAAATTAATAAATTATTGTCTTTATTATTAATCATTTGATTAGTTCTCCGTATAAAGTCCAGGGACTTGACTTTATAATTTTAACCTTAACTAATTGCCCTAACAGATTTTGTTTGCCGGTGAACACCACGGTTTTATTGTTCCCTGTTCTTCCGGAAAATTGATTTTCAATATGCTTTTTAGACTTCTTATCCACCAGTACCTCGAGTATCTTCCCTTCCAGTTTTTTATTAATTTTAGTTGATATTTCCTTTTGTAAATCGATAAGTTTCCATAACCTTTCTTTTTTGACCCCCAAAGGAACCTTCTCGGGTAACAGTGAAGCAATCGCATTTTCTCTATTAGAATAAATAAAAGTGTATGCTTCGTCAAATTCTATTTTTTTAAAAGCATCCAAAGTGTCCATGAAGTCTTCTTCGGTTTCTCCGGGAAACCCTACCATCACATCTGTGGTAATTGCAATATTCTCTATATTATTTCGAATTTCTTTAATGATATTCATATAATAATCAATATCATATTTTCTATTCATCATATTAAGTATTTTGCTTGAGCCGGATTGAATGGGTAAATGGATATGATTGCAGACTTTATGGCAGTTTTTTATTGTTTTTATCAAATCGAAAGAAAAATCCTTAGGATGAGAAGTGGTAAACCTTATTCTTTCTATACCGTTAATATCATTTAATAATTCTAATAATTTAGAAAAAGTTACAGATTGAGAAAGGTCATTACCGTAAGAGTTGACGTTCTGGCCTAATAAAAATATTTCCTTATATTTATTTTGGGCTAAACTATTTACTTCTGATAATATTTCAGAAACTCCCCTGCTCTGCTCGGGTCCCCTGGTGTAGGGGACAACACAGTAAGAGCAATAATTATTACAACCCCTCATTATTTGAATCCAGGCAGATATTTTACTTTCTCTTTTAATAGGAAGGTGTTTCAAGCTAAATTTAAGAGCATCTCCGCAAGAAATATATTTTGTATCACTATATTTTACAGTATTGATAATTTTTTCTAAATTATTTACTTGGGATGGGTTAAATATAAAATCAACATGAGGGGCTCTTTCAAATATATTTTCTTTTTCCTTTTGCGCCATACAACCACATATACCTAAAAGCACATCCGGCTTAGATTCTTTTATTTTCTTTATCTTCCCGATTAAGCTGTATATTTTTTGCTCGACTTTTGCTCTGACACAGCAGGTATTTAATAAAATTAAATTAGATTTAAGTATATCTTCTGTGGTCGAATAACCTAATTGCTCTAATTGCCCAACAATATATTCTGAATCATTTACGTTCATCTGGCATCCGAAGGTTCGGATATATAATTTTTGTCTATAGGTCATTATCTATCTTCCTCAAAATAAATGAATTTGAGTTACAAAAAAAATAAATTGCAGATTTTTGCTGTTCTTTCTGCAATTATTAAAAATTAATAATGTTATTTTTCTAAAAAATATCTTCTTTTATTCTCTCCTGGATTCCCGCTCCCCGATCAGGTCGAGGACAAGTTTCGCGGGAATGACAGAAGGAGGGGCAAACTCTGTCGGTAATTTATTTTTTGTCTTTTACTCCTGTATTCTCACTGTAGTTTACCCTCACGAAAATGAGGGCGGGAATGACAGCAGAGGAAGGGTACAATTCATTTTACCTCTACAACGGATATAGGAATGACAGAGACAATTTTGTATTACATCATACCTGATAAAAACGGGGCGGATTTATCCGCCCCCTATATTTAAAATCGTAATTTTGACTTATGCACTTATTAGACAGGCGGGCCTGTCCTCGTGAAAACGGGGAACGCCTGTCCTACGTAGTTACTAGAAATTACCTCGTCGCTTCGCTCCCTCGCGCAATGACAGAAACAATAATAATTTATTAGTTATCGTTCGCAATGACAGAGAGAAAATTGCTCAAATAACAAAAAAGAAAGTTCTTTTACAATTACATTTCTGTTTTTCATTCTGCCCTTTATTTTCTGTCTTCTAACTTCTGTCTTCTGCCTTTTATTCTCTTAACGAGATACGATTCACAAGACTTGTCCCCGTGAAAACGGGGATACGAGATACTAATTTTGCCCTACGCTCTGCGCTAATTTAAAACTAACGACTATTCACTATTCACTAACGACTAATACAGTTTATTTCGCATATTCAACTGAGCGGGTTTCTCTAATAACCATTACTTTAATTTGACCGGGATAATCTATATTTTTTTCTACTTTTTTCGAAATATCCCTTGATATCTTTTTTGCTGTATAATCATCTATTTCTTCCGGATTTACGATTATCCGTATTTCTCTACCAGCCTGTATAGCAAATGCTCTTTCCACTCCTTCAAATGAATTAGCAATTTCTTCCAAATTTTCAAGTCTTTTTATATAAGTTTCCAGCATCTCACGTCGAGCACCGGGACGGGAAGCGGATATGGCATCAGCAGCTTGTACTAAAACAGCTTCAATTGTTTTGGGTTCCACATCACAATGGTGAGCAGCAATAGCATTAATTACTTCAAGACTTTCACCATTTTTTTTGGCAATCTCAGAACCAATTATAGCATGAGCCCCTTCTATTTCATGGTCAACAGCTTTCCCGATATCGTGAAGGAGTCCCGCTCTTTTGGCTAGTTGCGAATTTACACCTATTTCTGAAGCCATAATTTCTGAAAGATAAGCAACCTCTATCGAATGCTGTAGAACATTCTGTCCGTAGCTTGTACGATATTTTAATTTTCCCAATAAATTAATTAGTTTGGGATTTATATTTTTTATATTCGTATCAAATACTACCTGCTCTCCTTCTTCTTGAATCTTACTGTTAACTATTACTTTAGCTTTTTCTATTATTTCTTCAATTCTTGCTGGTTGTATGCGGCCATCGGTGATCAGCTTTTCTAAAGACAGTCGCGCTATTTCTCTTCGTATGGGATCAAACCCCGAGATAATTACTGCTTCCGGGGTATCATCTACAATTAAATCAACTCCGGTTAACATTTCAAATGTTCTGATATTTCTACCTTCTCTTCCGATTATTCTTCCTTTCATGTCTTCATTAGGTAAAGGTACAAAAGATGTCGTCGTTTCTACGGTATGGTCAGCAGAATATCTTTGAATCGCTAACGATATTATTTGTCTGGATTTTTTGTCAGCTTCAACTTTTGCTTGGTCTTCAATCTCTTTAATCATCTTACCGGTTTCATGAGTAAGTTCTTTTTCCAAATTACTTAAAAGTTCTTTCTTTGCTTCCTCAACACTCATATTTGAGATCTTTATCAATTCGTTTTTTTGTTCTTTATATAAATTATTGGTTTTTTGAATGTTATTTTCGAGTTCTTTTTCTTTATAATTTAATAATTTTTCTCTTTTTTCAAGTGATTCTATTTTCTGAACCAAGCTATTGCTTCTGCTAATTAAGCTGTTCTCGAGCCTTTGCATTTCGATCCGTTTTTGTTTGATTTCCATCTCAACATCTTTCTTGATATTGTAAGCCTCTTCTTTTGCTTGCAACTCTGTTTCTTTTTTGATGGAATTAGCTTCTCTTTCAGCATTTTCGATAATATTTTTAGCGCTTATTTCGGCTGATGATATTTTTGCTTTGGCAATATACTTAGCGAGGAAATAACCTATTATTAAACCAATAAAAATGTTTAGAGTAATAATATAGTAAATTTTAATATTACTTCACCTCCTAATATTCAATTTACAAGGTACATAAGATATACTTTAATTTAAATTACATTTTAACATAATTAAGTATGTATTTACATAGAATTAGAAACCGTAATAGTTATATAAGAGATTGTAAAAATTTGAAATATTTACTTAAAATATTTTAACCTGTATAGCTTTAAAAGTCAATGACTAAGATAGTTCCTAAGATAGTATCGAGTATATAGTATAGCGTAGAGCGTACAGCGTTTAGCGTATAGTAGAAAGAATACAGTGACAAGTAATGAGTAATGAGTAACAAGATTAAATTTCAGAAATTATAAAAACAGGTGCTTATTACTCGTCACTTATTACTTATTACTTATTTTCATTGTTTAGCTCATCGTAAATTATTTTTGAAACTTGCCCCGAAAAACCTCTTCTTAATAAAAAATTATATATTTTTTTGGGATCTATCCTGATATTTTTTATTTCGGATGACACAATCTTTTCTTTTATAAGATTTCGGGCTAAGATTAATTCATCAATTTCTTTATAGGTTTTGTTTATTACTTTTTGGATGATATCCTGTTTAATCCCTTTTGTTCTTAATTCCTGATTTAATTTATATCTTCCGATAGGTTTATTTTGTAACCGAAATTGCGCCCACATCTCGGCAAAAAGTTCATCGTTAATATAATTATTATCCTCTAACCAAAAAATAAGATTAGTAATAATGTTTTCGGGATATCCTTTGTTCTTTAGCTTTCTGGATATTTCGTATCTGCTATAAATTCTCCGGGATAGAAGTCTTAAGAGATACTCCTTACCTTTAATAATTTTATCTTCGAAAATGATTTTTTCTATCTCTTGCTCAGATAATTCTTTATCCACGTAGATATCTAATAATTTAATTATATTTTCATTCGCTTTGTATCTGACCTTATTATCTACGCAAATAACTACTTGACTAATATCTTTCTTATCATAATTTATGGAAGTAATTTTATTTATTTTTTTGGATCCTCTTTGCTTATTTTTTTATCAATTCCAGCGGTTATCAATATCTTATTTTCTATCTCTTCTGCAATGTCAGGATGTTCTTGCAGATATGTTTTACAGTTTTCACGTCCCTGGCCAAATTTTATATCATTATAAGATATCCAAACTCCTGATTTTTGTAATATATTATATCTAATACCGAGATCTATAATATCTCCTTCTTTGGATATTCCTTTACCAAAAATTATATCGAACATTGTTTCTTTGAAGGGAGGAGCCAATTTATTTTTTACTACTTTCACCTTAGCAGTTATTCCGATATCATTTTCATCTTTTTTAATGGTTGCTTTTCTTCTGATGTCCATTCTAATGGTAGAATAAAACTTGAGCGCCCTGCCGCCGGGAGTAGTTTCAGGATTACCAAAAAAGATGCCAATCTTTTCTCTAATTTGATTTACAAATACAGTTGTAGTTCTTGATTTACTAATAATAGCTGTAAGCTTCCTTAGGGCTTGAGACATTAATCTTGCTTGTAATCCCATATAGGAATCTCCCATATTGCCTTCTATTTCTGCTTTAGGTACCAGAGCAGCAACCGAATCAATCACAATAACATCAACTGCGTTACTTCTAACCAAAGATTCAGCTATTTCTAAAGCCTGTTCGCCGGTATCGGGTTGGGATATAATTAATTCATCTGTATTAACCCCAATATTTTTAGCGTAATTTGGGTCCAAAGCATGTTCGGCATCAATAAAAGCAGCTATACCATTATTTTTTTGAGCTTCAGCTATAATATGTAAAGCGAGCGTAGTCTTCCCGGAAGATTCAGGACCAAAAATCTCTATTACTCTTCCTCTCGGGACTCCACCTATTCCCAGAGCGATATCTAAGCTCAATGAACCGGTGGAAATAGTGTTACTTCCTGAAATCTTGGGGCGGTCCCCTAATTTCATTATAGAACCTTTTCCGAATCTTTGTTCAATGTTCTGCATGGCTACATTTAATGCTTTTTCTCTTCCCGGGTTATTTTGTTGCGTTTTTTCAGTCATTTTTTTAATATACTCCTTTATATTTATCTTTTATAAATGTTTTATTAATATTTTTGATTTCCTATTGTTTTAACAGAGGGAATTTGGCCGTTAGGCTATATATAGGTCCTTGCGGGGTTAATTTACTTTCCATAAGGTCAATACTACCAACCTCTTGAGTAAAATTTTTTACCTCAATTCTTTTTAATATTTGAATGAAATTAGTCTTATCTCTAATATATTTTACCCTTCCGATAGTTATATGGCCGTAAAAATCCTTATTTTCCCGGGGGAAACCTTGATTGGACAAATTATTTTCTATGGAATTATATAACTCTTTTAATTCGTTTATGCCCTCTTTAATTCCTACCCATATTATTCGGGGCATCTGGTAAGTGGGAAATGTTCCAATATTAGAAGATAATTTTATAATGAATGGACTATGTTGACTGGTAATTTCTTTTAATATTGTTTTTATTAATTCCGTTTGGTCTAACGATAGGTACCCCAAAAATTTCATAGTAAGGTGTAAGTTATTTTTTTCTACCCATTTTATTTTAGCATCAGTAACATTTAGGTTGGTTTGAATAGAAGTTAAATATTCTTTTATTTCCGGATTTAAATTAACGGCAATAAATGATCTTAATTTTTCCAAACTTCTGCAATTAACTCCCTATTGTTTTATTTATATTTTATTTAAGTTCACTGTGTAGGAATTTCCTTTCTTAGCTGTAATTTGTATTTTTGCCTAACTGAATTTAAAAAATTTATATATTCATCGGTTTTATAATTAGGATAGGTATACTCACAAGGAACAAATGATTTATTTATAAATCGAAGAGTAATTTCAGCATATATCCCGTGATTAAGGTAAATTCTGGATGGCCCATTTTTAGTACTGGCCAATATATATTTATTTAGGGTAATATACCCTGGGTCAAGGTTTATTCTTCTTTTATGATGAGTTAGGTTTTTCGTGATATTTTTGTCTATATTCTTATTTTCCAATTTATTGGTGATTATTTTAATTTCTGCGAGTTCATCTTGTCTAACCAGAGTGGAAAAGGAAAATAGCTTCTGTATTAGTTTTTTACCGAATTCATTTTCGTAATAATCTGTAAAATCAAAAGGCTGGATGTTGCTCTCGATATCAACTTCTCCAAACCTTTTTATTAATTCCTCTTTATA
>DPXH01000123.1 GCA_003527405.1 Candidatus Sediminicultor tertius
GGCCGCGGAAACTTCCTGATTGATATATTTATAGCCATCATCCTCCCACTTAAAACATTTTTTTAAGTATATCATATTTTTGTTTTTTACAAAAATTAAAAAAGTTGCCAAAAGGTGCCAGGCACCTTTTGGCAACTTTTGGCAAAGTTTAGTACCTGGCACTAAACTTGTCATTGGGTTTTTTTCTATTTTACCTACATCTCTTGCCCGCAACTATATACTATACACTTTACACTATCCGCTATTTTTTTTGCGAGATACGATTCACAAGACTTGTCCCCGTGAAAACGGGGATACGAGATATGAATTTATAGATTTGCCAAAGACAGGATATATATTATATAATTTAAGGGATTAAAATTACGGAAATAGAAGGAGAAGCAAAGAGTAGATATATGAAAGATAATGCAAGCAAAAGAAATAGAATATTTTCTTTAATAATGTGTATTGCTTTTTCTTTGCTTTTTATTTCCACAGCTCAAAGTTTACCTCTACGCGGCATTACAACGACTATTACCCTGGCTGGCTCTGGCCCCTCAATTTACTTCCCGGAAGATTCCTGGGATTTTGGGGAAATTACTCCTGATGAGCTTCCTACTCATATCTTTAAATTTAAAAATATAGGAGACGAGGTTTTAATTATTAAAGGAACCAAGGTTAGCTGTGATTCCTGTATCGACCCCATTATCTCTAATAAAGAACTTAATCCGGGAGAAGAGGGGGAATTAAAGATTACGGTTAATTCACTGGATATGGTAGGACGGTTCACTAAGCGGATTTATGTGGAATCTAATGACCCGATCAATCCCCAGGTAGTAATTATTGTTTCCGGATTTATTAAAGAAAAAAATGAATCTGCAGCACAGATTCAGCCCCAGCCCCAGCCTCAACCTCAGACTCCTTTTAGGATTGGGATATCTTATTTCACCCGGGGAGAATACGATGAAGCTATTACTGAATTTGAAAAATCGATTGAATTGGATGAAAATCATACAGAGAGTTACTATTATCTGGGGCAATGTTACCTGCAAAAAGGGATTATAGAATATAACAATAAACATATTTTTAAAGCTTACAGTCTTTACCGAAAAGCCAATAAGTTCGCAGAGCAAGTCATCCCTCGATATAAAAAAAATATCGAAGATAATCCGGAGGATTTAAATAGTTATCTAAAATTAGGTTATATCTATGAAACAAGAAGTATAGTCCCCTTTGTTAGTGAATACAATGAGGCTTTAGAATATTATTTGAAAGCCTTAGATTTAGCGACAAGCTCTTCTTCGTCTTCAGCAGGGAATACGGGAATTATTATTTACCTTAACACCAGGATAGGATATATATATTATGAGAAAAAGAAATACTCTCAAGCTATAGAATATTTGGAGAAGGCGGGAGAGATGTCTCCCCGCAATGTAGAAGTTGCCTATTATTTAGGATTATCTTATGATAAAATAGGGGAAAAAGAAAAAGCCCGCAAATTCCTTTCCCGAGTGATTGAGCTCGCCCCTCAATCGGAATTTGCTCAGGAAGCGGAAAAAAAATTAAAGAAATTGGATAAGAATTAGCTGACTGGTTTGCCAGTCAGTTTAATCACAGTTGGGCGTATGGCAATACGCCGCCACTTTCTAAACGCTAAACGCTCCACGCTAAAAATACTAACGACTATTCACTATTCACTAACGACTAATTTATTTCTTCTCTACCCTAAATATAATAACTATCCCCAAAATAGCAAAAATTATATTAGGCAACCAGGCTGCTAAAACCGGGGTTAACACACCTCCATTACCTAATGACCTAGCAATGGAGACGAAGATGTAATAAACAAAGATTAGGACGATGCTAATAATTATTCCCGTAGCTTTACTCCCTCTTTTTACCTGTAAACCTAAAGGTACTCCCAGTAGGACAAAAATTAGGCCAGAAAAGGGGACAGAATATTTCATATGTAGGATTACTTCGAAGGTTTTAGCATCTGTTCCTGCTTGTTGTAAAATACTTATTTGTTGTCCTAATTCTTTACTACTCATCTCCTGAGGAGTTCTCTGGTTTTTAAAGAATTTTTGAAGGTCTTCTTTTAGAATAATATCTAAAGTGTCAAAGCTCATTTCATAGGCAATTTTTCCTTCTTCGTCATAATTGTAAATGGTACCATTTTCTAATTTCCAGGTATCGGCCACCCACTTCCCTTTCTTGGCGGTTATCATTCTGGTGGACTTTTCTCCGTTGAGTTCATAGATCATTATATCTTGCATAATCATATTATTTTCGTCAAATCGATTTATATAGAAATAACGATTTTCAGCATCACGGAAAAAGACGTTTCGCCTGATATGAGATGGACCTATCTTTAATACAATTTCTCGAAAAATATTCTGATAGTTGCGATTGGCTTCAGGAACGATATAATCATTGATTACAAAAGATAAAATACTTATGGCAAAAGCAGCTATTAAAAAAGGAATGACTATTCGGCGGAGGCTTATTCCTCCTGCTTGCATAGCGGTTATTTCACTATCTGTGGATAGGCGGCCAATAGCCAGTTCACTGGAGGCAAGCAAAGACATAGGGAAAGTTAATACCAAATATGAAGGAAGACGATAGGCTAATAAATTGATAATATAGGTCCAGGCTACCTTCTTATTAATTAATATATCCGTTAATTCAAAAAGAGTTCTCACGATTAGCATAATGGTCAGAGCGGAAGCAGTCAGTGCAACGAAGCTCATTACCTCTTTTATCATATAGCGATCTAATATCTTAGGACGAGGAAACTTACTAATCGATGTATTTATAGCCATCTTTCCTCCCACTTAAACATTTTTCTAAGTATAACATATTTTTAGGCGCAAGGAATAGGGTTTACAATAAAATTGGGGTCAAATCTTTATTATTGACAAATTCCAAAATTATTTGAAAATATTTTAGTAAAAAAGAAGGATTTTTGAAAGTTATGTAGTATACATAATATAGATAATTAAATTGTCACCCAAAGAAAGCTAAGAGAGTAGCATTCGAAAATAAATTAAGAAGAAAGTTGAAAAAAAGTAAACTATCTGAAAGGATAGGGCGCAAAGTCATGGATCTAAGGCATTTTAACACTCTTTTATTATGTCCTTTACTGCTATGATTGCCAAACTACCAACTTTTAAACAAATTAAAGGTGGGCAGTTTTTTATTTGCAAGAAGGAGGTGATATCTCTAAATTGCATTAGAATAATTAGAATCTACTTTTAGGCAAGGGGGGATGCTTATATAATTCAAAAAATATTAAGTTTTCAAAAAATATGAACATTTAATTTAGGAGGTGTATTTTTAATGAAGAAAATAATAAATAAAAAAAGATTAACTTTAATATCTTTATTACTATTTCTACCTTTACTTGTTGGTTGTTTTGCTGCTCCCCCTACAAATCTATCTCCTACTATAACTTCAACTCCAATTACTTTAGCAACAGTTGATGTATTATACACTTACGATGTAAATGCCACTGACCCTGAAGGAGATACCTTAACTTATTCTTTAATTGCTCCTCCAGAAGGTATGACCATTGATCCTGACACTGGAGGCACAGATAGGGGTCAAATCTTTATTATTGACATTTGACCCCTATATTTGTTATTATTCATTTATGGCACGAGCATTAAGAATTAAATATAAAAGCGCATTATATCATGTTACTTCTCGAGGGAATGGAAGAAGAAATATATTTGAAAACGACAATGATCGATATTTTTTTATTAAAACCCTAAAAAAATCCCTAAATATATACAACGTTATTCTCTATAGTTATGTGCTAATGCCCAATCATTTCCATTTTCTCCTGGAAACCCCCCTGGCAAATCTTAGCGAATTTATGAGACAATTTAATATTACTTATACTTCTTATTACAATAGGAAATATAATCGAGTTGGACATCTCTATCAAGGTAGATATAAAAGCATACTTGTTCAGAAAGAGAATTATTTAACCATCCTATCCCGTTATATTCACCTTAATCCAGTAAAAGTAGAGAAGATACAAGATACTTCCACATCAGAAAAAGAGAAATACTTAAGGCAATTCAAATGGAGCAGTCTTAAAGGTTATCTAAATAAAGACAATATAGAGTCCTTTGTGGATTACAAAACAGTACTTGCAGAATATGGAGGAGATGATCAAAAAGGACGTCGTATATATTGGCAGACTCTACAGGGTGATCTTTCCACAAAATTTGAAATAAAAAAGAAAATCGTAGGGGATTCTATTTTAGGAAATGATAGTTTTATAAAAAAAGTCAAAGAGGAATATTTAAAGAAAAATGAAAAAGAAATTCCTTCCCTAAGAAAGATTAATAGCTATTGTTCGAAGGATAAGGTAATTGAAATAGTATGCAAAGAGATTGGCAAAGACCTTGACTACATAAAGAGCCACAAAGGTACTAACCGGCAAACATTAATGGAAATGTTATACTGTCATGCTGGTTTAAAAGGTTGTGAAATTGGAGAACTCATGGGGTTGGATTATAGTACTGTTAGTGTGGGGAGAAAAAGGTTAAGAGAAAAAATGCTTAATAACAGTAGTTTAAAGTATTTAGTCGAAAGAATCGAAGATAGTTTGTCAATAATAAAGATTTGACCCCATTTGCGTTCGACTAAGTGGAATTGTTGAGGACTGAAAAAGATATGTTTGATAAATTTAACAATATTAACATAAAAAAAATATTTTCCCATGAAAATAATATATTACTTGCTTATATTTTTGGCTCACAATTACAGGGTAAAACAGGTCCACTGAGTGATTATGATTTTGCAGTTTTTCTATCCCATAAACCATCTTTTCAATTTAAGTATAAATTAAAAAATAAATTAATTAATGTTTTAAATACTGGACAAGTGGATTTGGTTATTCTTAATAATGCTCCTATAGAATTAAAGTATAAAGTTATTGCTGTCGGGAAAATTATTTATCAGAAAAATTCTACAATTAGGACTGAGTTTGAGGCTGATACCTTAAGTCGATATTTTGATTATCTACCTGTTTTACGAGCACAGAAAAAAGATATACTTAAGTTCAAACCTAAAGGAGAGAAATATGGAGACAGAATTCAGCGGTATAGAGCAGCGCTTAGAAAGACTGAAGAGATGCTTAACAAAATTAGAGCCTCTTAAAGAAAAAAGTAAAGAAGAGTTTTACCAAGATGAATATTTGCAAGATATCGTAGAGAGAAATTTAGAAGTTGCTATTCAATCCTGTATTGATATTGCCAATAGAATTATTTCCTTAGACGAATTAGAAAAGCCTAAAGATTATTATGGATCTATCATAAGGTTAGGAGAAGAAAATATTTTGCCTTATGATTTTGCCCAAAAATTTGCTCCTATTACAGGTTTTAGAAATATTTTAATTCACGAATATTTAGACATTGATTGGGATGAAGTATATAAAAATCTTCAAAGGATGGATCAATTCTATAAATTTATGGATTATGTTAAAAAATGGTTATCTCAAAAAAAATAAAGTTTGTCAAAGGACCGTCCCCTGATAAAGTCTCAGATTTTGGATAATATATAAAAAAGATATGGTTACTATTACTATATACTATATAGAAAAACTTGAATCTATAGAACTGGAAGGTCTAAAATGCATTCATGTAAACCAATTTTACTATTTTTAGCAGTACTGATCATACTAACTATAAGTTGTGATGTAATTAATTTTTTAACAATTGATTCTTCAGTTATTCTGTTTGCAGCCAATAAAGAAGAAGAAATAAAAGAGGAAATCATACTAAGCAAATTATCTTGCGCAACCCAGTGGCTGATAGAACAACAGCGCCCAGATGGAAGCTGGCCTATCGTAACTCAAGATAAACGTTCCAGTGTGGTAGCTACTGGTCTTTTCGGTTTGGGGACTTTTGGCGACCTTGATAAAGATTGGGGAGATAACTTATCCCTTCCCACACCAGATATAAAAAAAGCCTTATCCTTTCTTTTGGCCAAGCAACACAATGAAGGATATTGGGAGGCTACTTCTTCTTTCCCATGGAATAAAACAGAATCCACAACTGCTGCCTTATATGGTTTAATTAGCACAGGCTATGAAGGAGAGGCATTAGAAAAGGGTATAAATTGGCTTATAAAAAGCCAAAAAGCCAATGGTAGCTGGAGTGATGACTGTTGGGATACTTCTTGGGCGCTGCATCTCCTTTTTAACTATGGCTATCAAACTTCTGATCCTATTATTAAATCCGCCTGTAAGTGGCTGGTAAATGACCAGAGAGATGATGGCTCCTGGAAGACAAATCTCCCAAATTTAAAGCAATTTGAACCCTTATGGACTACCCCACCGGTGATATTTGTTTTAGCCCAAACAGGCCAGCACCAGGAGACAATTATAAAAGGAATAAAATATCTGGAAAACCAGCAAAATAAAAATGGTTCGTTTGGACGTAAAGATGCCTCTAAGACAGGTCTGGCATTATTGGCTTTTTCTTCACTATCTAAATATCCCGATTTAGATTTAATTGAAGAATATGGAACATCAGCCGAAAGAGCAGTACAATGGTTTTTGTCAAATCAACGCAAGAATGGCACTTGGCCCGGAGGTTTTCATCCTTTTGATATAATAGACACAGCTTTTTCTATTTGGGGATTACAAAAATTTATAAAGACCTTTTAAATGATTCAGTGAAATGGGGACGGAAAACTAAACTTATTTTTCAAGAAAATTTTTGTTTTAAAAGAAGGATTTTATAAATATATGTCGAATAGATAACTATTAATTAATTTAATTGGGAAAAAATAGTGGAAATAGTGGGGTCAGGTCTTCACATTTGACATAAGCTAATCTTAAATTAAACAGCTAGTAAGCTTATGTCAAATGTGAAGACCTGACCCCACTCACACAACTCAAAGAAGGGATATAAAATTGTGAAAAAGCTCAATAACTTTATTCTTCATCCTTATCCTTCCAAGACTATGTTATTAGTCTTAATTGCTATTATCATCTTTTTTATAATCCCCGCAAAAACAGTCTTAGCCAGCCCTCTACCTCTAATCAATGTTCCCCTGGATAGTTGGGTTTACCCAGCAATTTCTCGATTGAATACTCTACAGGCTTTAGAGGGGAATGACCATGTTGCCCCCAACACCATACCTTTAACTAGATTAGAAGTAGCCTTTCTTATAGATACAGTATTATCCAATTTACAAAAGGGAAAAGTAGAACTTAAAGATTCAGACTTAACTTTAATGGAAAAATTGGTCCTGGAATTTCAGGATGAACTGTTCTCTATAGGAGTCAAGATTATTCCCCTAAATTCCTCCGAAGAAGAATTGTTAAAAAGTTTTTCTCATAATTGGCTTTATGAATATCTAAAATATTTTGAGGAACGAGATATTCTAAAGACCCCTTCTTCTCCTTCTTCTTCCAGCTTCCTCAATCATCAGATGAGTCGAAAAGATATGGCTCTCTTAGTAGATGAAATAATATATCAGCTGCAAACAGATCAAATTCAAATAATCAATTTAACCGAAGAAGATTTAGAAAAATTAGAGGACTTAGTAATTGAATTAGATGATGAACTATTAACTCTTGGATTAAAGATAGTAAAATTAAACAAAACCACAGTAATATTAGATAATCTTAAGTCAACCCTAAAAATAAATCCCTATTTTACCCAGAAAGCAGATTTATTTTACCAGGATAAAGATATTGAAGATTTAAAAACATTAAACTTATTTTCTGAACTGGGAGTCGAAGTTTCTGCTACCATTTCTGAAAATAGCGCCTTCTACTTAGATTATTGTGCTGACTTTAATTATTTCTCTGGAGAGGGAGAGCCGGATTTCTTAGAAACACAACTAAAGCAGGCTTATATTAAACTAAAATTACCCTCTTTTGAAATTCCGACTCCCACCAACACCCCGCTTTTTCCATCTTTAATTGGCATAGAATTTCCCGCCCT
>DPXH01000022.1:0-1174 GCA_003527405.1 Candidatus Sediminicultor tertius
TGCGGTACATCTGACGGAATAATTATTAGGGCTTTCCAAGATGACGGTAATGTAATCGAGACTTTAGAAGAAAGGTTAGTAGGGCGAATAACCCAAGAAGAGGTAATAGATCCCAAGACCGGTGAAGTATTAGTTGGATTAGGAGAAGAGATTGACGAAAGAAGTGCTAAAAAGATTTCGGAAACGGGGATAAAAGAGGTTAAAGTTAGATCGGTTTTGACTTGCAGAGCAGAACACGGAATATGTGTAAAATGCTATGGTAAAGATATGGCTACTGGTAAATTAGTAAATATCGGAGAAGCTGTAGGGGTTATTGCAGCTCAATCTATTGGAGAACCAGGGACACAATTAACTTTAAGGACTTTTCATACAGGAGGAGTTAAAATAACCGGTGAAGATATTACCCTGGGACTTCCACGAGTAGAACAACTTTTTGAGGTGAGAAAGCCGAAAAAACAGGCGGTAATTAGTGAAATAAATGGAATAGTAGAGGAAATTATTACTGAGAACAATTATAAGAAGCAGGTAGTAATTAATCCTGAAACATCAAAGGAAAATAAAAACCCTGTTGAAGAAAAGAAAAAAATCTATAATGTTTCCCCTGATTTAAGGCTGATAGTAGAAAAAGGACAAAAGGTTAAGGCTGGAGAAAGATTAACGGTTGGATTTATTGATCCTCATGATATTTTAAAGATTCAGGGAATTAAAGCAGTTCAAGAATATTTATTAAAAGAAATACAAGCCGTATATAGGTCGCAAGGGGTTAAAATCAGTGATAAACATATCGAGACAATAATTCGTCAAATTGCCCGTTTAAATATGATTTATGTGAGATCAGCTCGTGACTCCGAATTGTTATCCGGGGAATTAGTATATGTATCAGATTTTGAAAAGGCCAATAAAAAAGTCGTAGAAGAAAATGAAGAAATTAGCAAGAAGAATAGAGAATTATTAGAAAATAAAAAAACAATCTTTTCGGTGGTAAATGCCAAAACAGGTGAGGTGATAGTTAAAGAAGGAGAGGTTATTACTAATAAAGTTATACCTAAAATTGAAACTAGCGATTTTACTGCCTTGGTAGTTGAGGATCAAGAAAGTAAACAATTTACTATTGTTAAAGGAGAAAATTTATTTATAGAAAGAATAACTGGCAATATTTTGGTCGGAGAGATTA
>DPXH01000022.1:1593-4900 GCA_003527405.1 Candidatus Sediminicultor tertius
GATATTAGAATAATAAGTTGTGCTAAGCCAGATATTTACGAAAAGATAAAGGACAGGATTACTGCTGCAGATATTATTAATCCGGAAGATTCTCAAGTTTTAGTAAGTGCGAACAAGCAACTTACTTCCTTAGAAGTGGGTAAGATCAAAAAAACCAAGGTAGATAGAATAAAGGTATGGGAAGAAATTAAAGAGATATCCGTAAGAGACGGACTGATCAAATTAATTAAAGATGAAATTGTTGGCCGATCCATTGGCGAAGATATTAAGGATCCGATAAGTGGAAATATCATCGCGGCTAAGGATCAAATAATAAGTAAGAATTTAATTAAAAAAATATTATTGTATAAATTAAGCGAGCTACCATTGGAAGATGGGAGATATTTTTCTTTAGAAGGTAGAACTTTAGAATTCCTCTACGATAATGCAGTAGGTAAGGTTGCTGCTTTAGATATTTTGGATCCGGAGACAGGTGAAGTTATAATTAATGGAGGTAAAAAGATAACCAGGGATGATGCTACAGAAATTTGCAATAGACATTTGGATTTAATAAAAGTAAGGGCAAACAATAAGATCGCATGTATCAATATAATTGAAAATGTAGGATTTATTAAAAGGAAAAAGTTTGTAGCAGTAGGAATGCCCATAATCCAAGGTATTACTCAAGCCTCGCTTTCTACTGAAAGTTTTCTGTCTGCCGCATCATTTCAGAGAACTACTCATGTTTTAACCAATGCTTCTATCAAGGGGAAGGTAGATAAGCTTTATGGTTTAAAGGAAAATGTTATTATCGGTAATATAATACCTGCAGGGACAGGTTTAGATAGATACAGAGAAATAGAAGTTGATTACTCACATGAGGAAGAAGAAAAAGTAGAAGAAATCTTTAAGCAGGCAGAAGGAGAGCAGGAAAAAAAGGAGATAAATATCTTTAAAGAAGAAGACGAAGGAAGTAAAGAAAAAATATCAGATCAGATAACAGATCAAGAACAGGAGCTTAATTAGTCGCTAACATAGCGTAGAGCGGGTAGCGTTTAGCGTATAAGTGCGAGTAATAAGTGTAAGGAAAATACAAAATACAATACATATTAGTCGTTAGTTTTAAATACAGTTTTACAGTTATCAGTATTCAACTAAAAATTTAAAACGAAAAGCGGAAAATCATAATTCAAAACTCAAAACTTTTTTGCATAAAGTATTGTTTTAATGTAGGGGTCGAATTTATTCGACCCGTGTTTTGCGGGATTGATAAATCAAGCTCCTATATAATAAAAACTGATAAACTTGCAACCTATATTTTCAACAGGTAAACTGGCTAACTGGGTAACTGAATAATCTTGTAACTCGCGTTTTCATCAACTAGTTAACCAGGCAACTAACTAATTCTTAACGCGATACGCGATACTCGATACTCGATACGATTTTTATACTAATTTAGCTTGACATCAAATACTGATGCTGTTAGAATATAAAAGTATTTTTATTTATAGGATATTGATAAATTTAGACAAAGGAAGGTAAGATATGCCTACCATAAACCAATTAGTAAGAAAAGGTAGAAAAAAGGTCTTTAAAAAATCTGATACTCCCTCTTTGCAGGGCAGCCCTTTAAAAAGAGGGGTATGTACCAGAGTTTGGACTATAACTCCCAAGAAACCTAATTCCGCCTTAAGAAAAGTCACTCGAGTAAGATTAACTAACAATATGGAGGTTACTGCCTATATTCCCGGAATAGGGCATAATCTTCAAGAGCATTCTATTGTACTCTTAAGAGGTGGAAGGGTAAAAGATTTACCAGGAGTTAGATATCATATTGTCAGAGGAGTTATGGATGCCACTGGAGTAGAAAATAGAATGCAAGGGCGTTCAAGATATGGATCTAAAAGACCAAAGAAGGCAAGTAAGTAATAAGTCGTTAGTGAATAGTGAATAGTCGTTAGTATATCGTATTGCGTATCGCGTATCGCGTGAAGAGAACCAGAATTCAGGAGTCAGAAGAATATAAAATAACTTAACAAATAATATAACCTTATAATCTAAAATAATTCTGAATACTGGATTCTGTCTTCTGGCTTCTATCTCATTTACGAGATACGATTCACGAGATACGAGATACGAATCTGGGTACTGGGTTCTATTTCTTAACGATATACGATATACGATATACGAAATACTAATTTAAAAGATAGAGGTGGTAAATAATGTCCAGGAGAAGAAGGGCAGTAAAGAGAATAAATGCACCAGATCCTGTATATCATGATAAGAATGTAGCAACTTTTATAAACAAGCTAATGTATGATGGTAAAAAAAGTAAAGCGGAAGCAATTTTTTATCGAGCTTTAGATGTGGCTGCTAAAAAGACAAAAAAGGAACCCTTGGAAGTATTTAATCAAGCCTTACAGAATGTTATGCCGGTATTAGAGGTAAAATCAAGGAGAGTTGGAGGAGCCAGTTATCAGGTCCCGATTGAAGTAAGTCCGGATAGAAGAATAACTTTAGGGATGAGATGGATAATTAATTTTGCCAGGAAAAGAACGGGTAAGCCAATGCATGAAAAATTATCCTTAGAGTTAGCGGATGCAGTGAATGGTATCGGAGCAGCCGTTAAAAAGAAAGAAGATACTCATAAGATGGCAGAAGCGAACAAAGCATTTGCTCATTATAGATGGTAAATTGATTAGTCGTTAGTGAATAGTAATTCGTATCGCGTATTGCGTATCGAGTATCGCGTGAAGAAAACCAGAATTCAGGAGTGGAGATACGAAAAATCGTGCTCAAAGTACAGGAAGACACAACACGCCGTACCTCTACACTGACCCGGTATTAATTCTTTAATTAGCTAACAGGTAACTAACTAACTAACTAATTCTTAGCGAGATACGATATACAAATAAAAATAAGGTTTTGAAATTATGTCAACGAAATTTCCTTTAGACAAAGTAAGAAATATTGGTATAATGGCCCATATTGATGCCGGAAAGACTACCGTTACCGAGAGGATACTTTATTACACGGGAAAGGTCCATAAGATGGGTGAGGTGCACGAGGGGTCAGCAACTATGGATTGGATGCCTCAAGAAAAAGAGAGGGGTATTACTATAACCTCTGCGGCAACCACTCTTTATTGGAAAGATAAGCGTATTAATATTATTGATACGCCTGGACACGTAGATTTTACCATGGAAGTTGAACGTTGTTTGAGGGTGCTCGATGGTGCTGTTGCGGTATTCTGTGCAGTAGGAGGGGTTGAACCTCAGACAGAAACCGTTTGGTATCAGGCAGAAAGATATAATGTTCCCCGTATTGC
>DPXH01000022.1:5317-6320 GCA_003527405.1 Candidatus Sediminicultor tertius
CCCTGGGGGAGTGAAGAAAATTTTAAAGGTATTATCGACTTAATAAAAATGAAAGCGTATTCTTATACTATAGATAATTTAGGAGTAAATTACAGAGAAGAATCTATATCAGAAGATATGTTAGAATTGGCTAATGCACACCATCATAAAGTAATAGAATGCTTAGCTGAACTTGATGAAAAAATTATGGAGAAATATCTGGAAGGTGTAGAAATTACCTCCAACGAAATAAAGTCTGCAATTCGCAGGTTGACTATTAAAAATAAGGTAGTCCCGGTTTTATGTGGTTCAGCTTTAAAAAATAAAGGTATTCAGTTACTTTTAAATGCGATAGTTGATTATCTACCTTCTCCTTTAGATGTTCCACCGGTCAAAGGTATAGATCCTCAGAATGAGAAAGGGATAGATAGATTACCCGAGGATAAAGAACCATTATCTTCTTTGGTTTTTAAAATTATGACTGACCCTTATATAGGAAAATTAAGTTTTGTTAGAGTTTATTCAGGAATATTAAAATCAGGTACCTATGTTTATAATTCAACTAAAGATTTTAAGGAAAGAATAAATAGATTAGTACTGATTCATGCTGATCACAAGAAGGATGTTACAGAGATACCTGCAGGAAATTTAGGGGCAATAATAGGATTAAAAAAATCTACTACCGGTGATACTTTATGTGATGTAAAACATCCTATAATTTTAGAATCAATGAAATTTCCTGAACCGGTGATATCTATCGCTATAGAGCCAAAAAGTAAAGCAGAGCAAGATAAAATGGCTTTGGCTTTGGATAAATTATCAGAAGAAGACCCGACTTTTAGAAGAACGCATAATGTTGAAACCGGTCAAACTATCATCTCAGGTATGGGGGAATTGCATTTAGAAATAATTGTAGATCGTTTACTTCGGGAGTTTAGAGTAGAAGGGAATATAGGAAAGCCACAAGTAGCCTATAAAGAAACAATCGAGAAAGCTGCTAAGGCTAGAGGGAAATTTATCAGAC
>DPXH01000021.1 GCA_003527405.1 Candidatus Sediminicultor tertius
TTAATTTATGATGAAGCTGAATAAACCTTTTACCCACATCTATCCGGGAAATCAATTCCCTTTTGTCAAAAGGTTTGGTCACATAGTCGTCAGCTCCTGCTTTTAAACCTTCAACAACATTGTCTACTTCTACTTTTCCGGTTAAAAATATTGTATATACATAACCTGGGATCTTAATTGCTTTTATTTTCTTACATAATTGAAGACCGGTTAATCGGGGCATCATCCAATCAACCAGGGCGATGTTTATCTTTTCTTTTTCTTTTTGGAAGATTTCCCAGGCCTCCTGACCGTCCCTTGCTTCCATTACTTCATATCCCTTATCCTCTAATATCTTTTTTACCAATTTGCGCGTTACCGCAATATCTTCGGCCAATAATATCTTCATTTTTTTTCTTCCCATCCGGGCTGAGAAATAAATTCTCTAAATCTCTCCATTTCTTCTTCTAACTCTTTGTATATTTTTTCAGCACCCTCTATTTTATTTTCTTCCCCTTTCTTTTCTAATTCCAGGGCAAGTTCATAAACTTTAGTTAAATACAGGTTACCGGCTGCCCCTTTTAAACCGTGGGCAGTTTCGTTAAGGGTCTTAAAATCTTTCTCCTTTATTGCCCGGGAAATTTCAGACAATTTTTGAGGATAATCAGATTTAAAGATATCCATCAATTCCTTCAAAAATTCCTTATCCTGGTCTACTATCTCCAAAGCTTTATCTAAATCGAATATGGGTCTATTCTTTTGCTCCATCATAGCACCTCCTGAATAATTTACTTATTTATTTTTCAATATTTTATCTATCATAATGAACAATTCTTTTATTTTTATGGGTTTAGTAGCGTATTCATCCATCCCTGACTCTAAACACCTTCTCCTGTCTTCTTCAAAGGCATTGGCGGTAAGGGCAATGATAGGAATGTGTCGGCCGGTCTCTTTTTCTCTCTTCCTTATTTCCTTGGTAGCTTCAATCCCATCCATCTCAGGCATTTGAAGATCCATTAGAACTAAATCAAACCCATCTTTCTGCACTAATTCAACCGCCTCCCTTCCGTTATTAGCCACGACTGTTTGGCACCCTTGTTTTTCCAAAAGTCTTACCCCTAACTTCTGGTTTATTATATTATCTTCAGCTAAAAGTATTTTTAAGGGCTTACCTTTAAAAAAGAACCCTGCTCCGGCTTTTTCTGTTACTTTTACTTTCTCTTTTCTTCCACTTTCGATGGCTTTAAGAATTGCACTATAAAGTCTTGACCTTCTTACCGGTTTTAAGATAAAATCTGCCATACCCAGATCTTTACCTCTCTGGACATCACCTGCGCCTTTATCTGAACTTAACATTACAACGGGTATTTTTTCATATCCCGGTAATTCCCTTATCTTTCTGGTCACTTCAAATCCATCCATCTCAGGCATATTCTTATCCGTGAGAATCAGCTGATAAGGGCTCCCCTTCCCCCGGGCTAATTCTAATTCCTTTAAGGCAGAGAATCCACCTTCTACTTCAGCAGGTAGTGCATCCCAGGATAAAAGTGTCTTTCGAACAATCAAACGATTAGTGGCATTATCATCAATGATTAATACCTTAAGGCCTTTTATCTCCGGGTGGATTACCTCTATTTCTCCCGCTTTTTTAACCACGGTATAAGATGCAGTAAATTTAAAGACACTGCCTTTCCCCACTTCACTTTCTACCCAAATCTTACCACCCATAAGTTCCACCAACTGTTTGGAAATATTAAGTCCCAGTCCGGTACCACCATACTTCCTGGTAGTAGCGGTATCCACCTGGGTAAAACTCTCAAAAATTTTATTCTGTTTTTCTTTGGGGATTCCTATACCGGTATCTCTTACCTTAAAAAGGAGGTCAATTTTGTCATCCTCACTTTTAACTTTTTCCACACTTAAAGCCACCTCACCTTTTTCGGTAAATTTAAGTGAATTTCCCACCAGATTGATAAGTATCTGTCGCAGGCGGGTGGGGTCACCGATAATATAGTTGGGTACATCGGGTTCTACATGGCAGAGAAGTTCAAGTCCTTTTTGGGCAGCTTTGGCTCCCAAAGTAATTCCGACCGCTTCTACAACCTGCCTTAAATCAACTTCGGTTTTTTCCAATTCGAGCTCGCCTGCTTCAATCTTAGAAATATCTAAAACATTATTTATAATATCTAACAGGCTGTTAGCTGAAATCTGGAGCATCTCCAGATATTCTTTTTGTTCATCGTTAAGAGGAGTAGAGGCAAGAAGTTCAGTCATCCCCACAATAGCATTCATAGGAGTCCTGATTTCATGGCTCATACTGGCTAAAAATATACTTTTGGTCCGGCTGGCTGACTCTGCTTCTTTTTTAGCCTTTTTAAGCTCATCAAGAAATTTCAACAGCTCTTCATTTTTCTTCTTGACTTCACTTAAGAGCTCTGCCCGAGAAAGGCGAAGAATCCTTTCTTTCTCTTTTTGAACAAACTCCTCTGTCAGCTTAAAGGTAGAATCCGGAATATATTTAAAAGTAATAATTCTCTGGAGTCCATCTTTAAGGGGAATAATTTGTACTTCATCAAAGAAGGTTCTAATCAGGGAGAGATTTATCTCTTTCTTTTTGCTTTGAAATTGTAAGACTAAGCCATATTTATTTTCTTTTTTTTCAAAACCGGCTATTATATGGACCTCTTCCTTTTTTGTGGGGCCGAGACTTCGGATTATCTCTGAGGTAATGGTGGCCAGTCGGATAATAGACATGGAAGAATATTTCAGGTCCTGGCCTAAAAGACGTATTTTATTTCTGGCTTCTATTAAAGATACATTATCTCTTATTAATATTTTACCAAGTTCAATCATCTCTTACTCCCCTTGTATTGTAGATAAATCTAAATATCCGAATCAATCCATCTCTTCTATATTTTTGCATTTTATGACCAGGCAAGCAGCATCATCACTTCTCCTGCTGAATTTTTGAATTATCTGAATAGCTATGGTCTTAGCATCTTTATCTATAAGTTTGGTACAACTCTTTAATCCAAAATGTTCCTTTATCCCATCGGTATATAGTATGATAACTTCTTTCTCGGAAAATTTCACCGTTTCCAGCCGGGGAGTTGATATTGTATAACCCATTATTCCATCTCTAGAAATAATAGATTTAAAATTCCTTGAACTTGAATCACATATTTTTAAGCTAATATTCCCCACGCCGGAATATTTCAAGAGATTTTTTTCTAAATCCATAAGGCCTATCCCGGCAACCAGCCCCCTGCTCCCCCTGATATGTTCATGCAGGCTTTTGATTATTTCAACCGGTTCGCGATTATAATTTTTTTCTAAAAATTCCTGGGCAATAACTGCCAGTTCATGGGCCTCTCTTCCATGTCCTAATACATCGATAAGGGCAAAAAATATTTTCCCCTCAAATTCCTTAATAACACCCGCATCTCCACATTCAAATATATTAATTAATGGTTTTATGGCTAAATAATAAGCTATAGGAAAATTATTTCCTCTTCTTAAGCCTATTTTGTTCTTCATTTATTCTCCATCTTGGGCTTTAGACCCATTTTCTAGTAATAATTCTGGTTCCTACATTTCGCTGGGAATCTATCATAAACTCGTCCATAAATCTTTTGACTCCGGGCAAACCTAAACCCAGACTCTTTAAAGAAGTACTGAAACTGTCTTCCATAGCCTTTCCTATATCTTCTATCCCCGAACCCTTATCTTCGGCAATAATTTCCATGCCTATTTTACTATTTCTTTCTACTTTTCTTAGAATAATTTCCCCTTTTTCCGCATATCTTGTTATATTGGTAGCAAGTTCTGAAACAGCAGTAGCAATCATATATTGTTCGTTTTGTTTGAAGCCCAACATCTCGGCAAACATTTTTGCCTCAAAAGTTGCCTTGGTCACATCAATATCTTTTAAAATTTGGATTTTTTTTATGATAGTCATATCCTCTATCACCACACTCTGGTAAATGACGAATCTTTGTTTTAGCTATAAAAATAATATCTAACTTAGTTCTTCTTTATCTTCTGTATCTTCTATCGTTTCTTCCTCTTCTTCTCCCTCATTGCCTTCTTCTATCTCAGCTAAAGTTTCTTCTTGTGGTGTCAACAGGGCATCTAATCTTTGAAAACCCTCTTCAATGTTTATAGCAGTCTGGATATCCTTAAATTCTAAATTCAATTCGATAATTGAAGCTACCACTTCCGGTTGAAAACCGGTGAGGATTGTGGAAGCACCCAGCATCGAATTCATTTTCACTGTATCACAAAGTGATTGAGCCAGAAAAGAATCCATTATATCAACTGCCGAAAGGTCAATAATCACTCCTTTTATCTTGGCTTCATTTACCCTTTTTAAGATATCTTTTTGCATCTGAATTATATTTTCATCATAAAGTTCTACCTGAATAGGGACAACAAGATATCCTCTGGT
>DPXH01000049.1:0-1297 GCA_003527405.1 Candidatus Sediminicultor tertius
ATCATTTCCTATAAAAATGATTTATTACAATTTTCAAATTATTTAGCGGAGTATAAAATATTAAAGAGAAATAATATACAATATATTGACCACAGTATTATGCGAAAATATATTGTATATTTGAAGAAAGGCGATTATTCGATAAGAAGTATTTGCAGAAAAATATCTACCATCCGTTCTTTCTTTAAATTTATATCAAGAGAAGGCATAATAAAAATTAATCCGACTATCAATTTAACAACACCTAAGACAGAAAAGAAGTTGCCTTATTTTTTGTATTTACAAGAAATTAACAAACTTATCGAAGCACCGCCCGGGAATACAATATTTGGAATTAGAGACCGGGCAATCCTTGAACTGCTTTATGGCACCGGGATGAGGGTTGGAGAACTGGTGAATTTGAATATTCAGGATATAGACCTGGATGAAAAAACCGTTAGAGTATTTGGAAAGGGTTCAAAGGAAAGAATTCTTCCTCTGGGTAACCCGAGCATAAAGGCAATACAAGCATATATAGCCGGTAGGAATCGATTTATAAAAAAAATAGCTATAAACAGAAAAGAAATGAATGCATTTTTGTTAAATCGTTTCGGAGGAAGGTTATCGGCAAGAAGCATACGTAGAATTATTATCAAATATATGAAAATAGCCGGTTTAAACAAAAAGATAAGTCCGCATGTTTTAAGGCATTCATTTGCCACCCATCTTTTGGGAGGCGGAGCGGATTTACGTTCAGTTCAGGAACTTTTAGGGCATGAGAGTTTATCTACTACTCAAATATATACTCATATTACTAAAGAAAGATTAAAAATAATTTATAATAAATCTCATCCCAGGTCTTAATGTTAGAGATTTAAAAGGAGATGAAATAAAAAATGTTTAAAGGAACTACAATTTTAGCGATAAAACATAAAGGTGAAGTGGCTATTTCCGGTGATGGCCAGATAAGCATGGGAAATACTATTATGAAGAACAATACGAAAAAGATTCGAAAAATTTATAACGATAAAGTTCTTACCGGATTTGCCGGAGCAAGCGCAGATGCCATAACTCTTTTTGAAAGATTTGAAAAGAAAATAGAAGAACTTCACGGAAATTTACCCAAAGCGGTTGTTTCTTTAGCTCAAGAGTGGCGGACTGATAAAATCTTAAGAAAATTAGAAGCGATATTAATTGTTGCTGACAAAGAACATATATTTATAGTTTCCGGAACTGGTGATATAATAGAACCGGATGATAATATCGCTGCTATCGGTTCAGGTGGTCCCTATGCATTGGCGGCAGCAAAGGCTTTGGT
>DPXH01000049.1:1732-3472 GCA_003527405.1 Candidatus Sediminicultor tertius
AAAGGAGGAAACATAATTGATTAACGATTTAACCCCCCAACAAATTGTTACCGAACTTAATAAATATATAATTGGGCAAGATAATGCTAAAAAAGCTGTAGCCATAGCTTTACGGAATAGAATCAGAAGACAAAAATTATCTCCGGAATTAGTAGATGAAGTGACTCCAAAGAACATTATAATGATCGGGCCTACCGGAGTTGGAAAAACAGAAATTGTTAGAAGATTATCGAAATTAGTTAAAGCCCCTTTTGTAAAAGTTGAAGCAACAAAATTTACCGAAGTAGGTTACGTAGGAAGAGATGTGGAATCCATAATCAGGGATTTAACCGAAGTAGGTGTACAATTGGTTCGTAAAGAATGGGCTAGTAAGGTGGAAGACAAGGCAAAGCAGATGGTTGATGAGAAGATAATAGATTATTTATTTCCTGTATCAACCAAAAGAAAAGAACGACAGCCAAATATTTTAGATGGTTCATTTTATTCCGGAGACGAAGAAGAAAAGAAAGAATCTCTTGCTATCTTACCAAAAAAGGATGAAAGAGAAGAAAGATTTGAAAGGACTAGAAAAAAGTTTAAAGATAAATTAGAAAAAGGCGAGTTGGAAAATAGAATAATTGAAATCGAAGTCGAGGAAAATATTCAGCCTACGGTAGAAGTTTTTTCTAATTCAGGGATAGAAGGGATGGGAATCAATTTTAAAGATATTCTGGGCAGAATGTTCCCCCAAAAAAGAAAAAAACAGAAAGTTACCATTGCCGAGGCCCGTAAAATATTAATCTATACTGAAACTCAAAAGTTGATAGATATGGATGAAGTAATTCGAGCCGCTATTGAAAGAGTGGAAAATTTAGGGATTGTTTTTATTGACGAAATCGATAAAATTGCCAGGCAAGAAAAATCATACGGGCCGGATGTATCCCGAGGAGGAGTTCAAAGAGATATATTACCTATTATTGAGGGCTCAACAGTTATGACTAAATATGGAGCAGTAAAGACCGACCATATTTTATTTATATCTGCAGGTGCTTTTACCACTTCAAAGCCTTCTGATTTAATACCTGAGTTACAAGGACGTTTTCCTATCAGAGTTGAATTAAATATTTTAAATAAAGAAGATTTAAAAAGAATATTAACCGAACCCTGCAATTCACTAATAAAACAATACGTTGCCTTACTTGCTACCGAAGGTTTGAAAATAGAAATTGCGGATGACGCTATTGATGAGATTGCCGAAACTGCTTTTTTGGTAAATGAACAGACCGAAAATATCGGGGCAAGAAGACTGTATACTATTTTAGAAAAATTATTAGAAGATGTTTCTTTTGACGCCCCTAACCTCAAAAAGAAGCAATTTACAATTGATAAAAAATATGTAAAGAAAAAATTACAAAGCATCGTAAAGAACGAAGATTTAAGTAGGTATATTCTGTGATTCACCAATTGACCAATTGACCAATTAAATTAGTCGTTAGCATAATTCGTATCTCGTATCTCATGAATCGTATCTCGTTAAGAGAACAAAAATCATAAGACAAAATTGAAAACTATTTACGTATAAACAATTACTTTTAATATAGGTAAAATTTATTCGAGTCGTCATAATTATCTGCCATTCCTGTGAAACTTGTCCTCGACTTGATCGGGGAGTGGGAATCTATCTTTGACAGGCGAGACGCCTGTCCTACGAGGATACCGGGATTTATAAATTAATGTCATGCTTATTACCAAATAATATTT
>DPXH01000156.1 GCA_003527405.1 Candidatus Sediminicultor tertius
TTAGCGAAAGCTAGCGTATCGATTTATGGAGTAATGGTAGCAGCGTTCCTGTTTTTCTTAATGCAACAGGGCATTACCTATGCTGCGTCTCCAACAGATTCATCATCGGGCATGGGATTTATAGCGGCAGCAATTTCCACGGGACTTGCTACTATCGGCGCTGGTTATGCAGTGGGCACCGTAGGCTCTTCAGCTTTAGGAGCTGTTTCTGAAGATCCAAATATTTTGGGTAAAACCCTTATATATGTAGGTCTGGCTGAAGGTATTGCCATATACGGTCTGATTATTTCAATAATAATATTGAGTAAAATATAAAAAAGGATTTGTATGAAGATATATTTATTAAGTGACAATACTCACTCCCTAACTGGTATGAGGTTATCTGGTGTAGAAGGAGTCGTAGTCCATAAAAGGGAAGAAATATTGAAAGAATTGGCGAAGGTAAAGGAAAAGAGGGATATAGGAATTCTACTTATAACAGAACTATTAGCGGAAAGGGTACAGTTGGAACTAAATGAAATGAAGCTTTCCCATAGCCTTCCTGTAATAGTTGAGATTCCCGATAGACATGGTACAAGACGACCCCCTGACTTTTTAACTAAATATATAAAAGAGTCAGTCGGAATTAAAATTTGAGGTGAATAGAATATAATGCCCAATAGTATAGAAGATAAAATTTCACTTTTCACCAAGGTAATTGTAGAGAGAATAGAACTTGACTTTCAGCAAAAGAAAAAAAAGTTAGTGGAATATTACGAGAGCCGGCAATCTACCATTATAAAGGATAATGAAAAAAGAAAAAAGAAAGCAATAGCGAATGCCACAAAAGATGCTATAACTAAAAAGCAGCAAATGATTTTAAGGGCCCGATCTGCTATGCACCTGGAAGTATTAAAAAAGAAGCAAGAATTTATTGAAAGAATTATAGAGGAAGTTAAAAAGAAAACCAGAACTTTTACTGGTACTGCAGAGTATATAGAATTTTTAAAGGAAGCTATAAAACAAGTATTATCCAGGTTTTCTGACGATCAATTCGTGAACTTTAGTTTCAGCAGGGATGACATTAAAAACAACCAAAAAGTTATTTTAAGCACCATAAAGTCCTTCCGAGATGAAGATACCTATAAAATTGAAGCTGACAACAGCCTGATGGGGGGAGTTTTTGTTAAAAGCGGTGATGGTCGATTGGAGATAGATTTTACTGTAAATAGTATTATGGAAGATAGTAAGAAGCTGATTGGAGAATATCTGTCTTCATGGTTGAACGAGGTAATAAAATGACTAGACAAGCAAATATAATATACGTTAATGGTCCCGTAGTAAAAGCTAATCATATGGAAGATTTCATGGTTCGAGAAATGGTGATGGTGGGCGAAAAAAAACTCATAGGAGAGATTATTTCTTTAGAAAAGGGTTTGGGTACCATTCAGGTATACGAAGAGACCTCAGGTCTCAGGATAGGAGAAAAAGTACAGGGTACCGAAAGACCTCTTTCCTTAAAACTTGGACCGGGAATTATTGGCAATATTTTTGATGGTATTGAAAGACCTCTTTCCAAGATATATGAGAAGGGATTTAAATTTATTCCCGAGGGTATGGGCCTCGTATCCATAGATGAGAGAAAATCTTGGGATGTGGAGATTATGGTGAAACCCGGAAATATTTTAAAACCTGGCAGGATTTTTGCGAATGTCCAGGAAACATCTATGGTAGTACACAAAATTATGGTTCCTCCGGGGATAAAGGGCAAAGTAGTTAGTGCAGTGAAGAGTGGTTCCTACACTATTTCCGATACATTAGCTGTCTTAAACGAAGATGGTAAAAAGTGTGAGCTTAAAATGTGCCAGGAATGGCCCATAAGGCAACCAAGACCCGTAGCTCAGAGGATGCCTATAGAAAAATTATTGGTAACCGGGCAGAGAGTTATTGACACTTTCTTCCCTCTGGCTAAAGGTGGTACTGCCGGGATACCTGGAGGATTTGGTACCGGAAAGACCATTACTCAACATCAATTAGCCAAGTGGAGCGATGCTGATATTATCGTGTATATTGGTTGTGGTGAACGCGGAAACGAGATGACCGAAGTGCTGGAAGATTTTCCTAAACTTAAAGATCCGAATACAAATAATCCCTTAATGGACCGGACAGTATTGATAGCCAATACTTCTAATATGCCGGTAGCCGCCAGAGAAGCTTCTATATATACCGGAATTACTATAGCCGAATATTTCAGAGATATGGGGTACAACGTGGCGGTTATGGCTGATTCTACTTCCAGGTGGGCTGAAGCCCTAAGGGAAATTGCCGGAAGACTTGAGGAGATGCCTGCCGAAGAAGGTTATCCTGCATATCTTGCGTCAAGGTTAGCAGAATTTTACGAGAGAGCGGGATATTTTAAAAATCTTAACGGAACAGAAGGATCCATTACTGTAATAGGAGCAGTTTCTCCGGCAGGGGGGGATTTTTCAGAACCAGTTACCCAGTCTACCAAGAGGATCGTGGGGGCTTTTCTTGCACTTGACCGGGAGCTGGCTCATGCCAGGCATTTTCCTTCTATAAATTGGCTTTCCTCTTACAGTGGTTACATTTCTATGTTGAGAGATTGGTTTAAACAAAATATAGCATCGGACATGATAAAACTCAGGTCTAAAATGATGAAGATTCTTCAGGAAGAAAACAAACTTATGGACATTGTAAAACTGGTAGGAGAAGATGTATTACCCGATGACCAGAGAGTTATATTGGAGATAGCCAGGATCATAAAGATTGGGTATCTACAGCAAAATGCCTATCATCCGCAGGACTTCTATACAGATCTTCCGCGTCAGTATAGTATGTTAAAGGTTATTGGCAAGCTTTACGATAGGGCATATTCCTGCGTAAAAAAAGGCATACCCCTTTCCAAAATCAAAAATGAGAAACTCTTTTCCGATATAATAATGATGAAATATAATGCCGCTAAGGAAAAATCCAAACTCTTCCCGGAACTTATCAATAGGATAGATCATTACTATGACAGTATAGAGAGTATGTATAAAGAAGGTAGAATAAATGAAAGTTAAATATCTAAAGATAGATAAAGCTGAAGGCCCTCTTTTAGTAATGGAGGAAGTCAAGGATGCGGTATATGATGAAATAGTGGATATAGAAATTTCCGGGAAGGAACATAGGATAGGTAAAGTAGTTCAAATTGATAGAGGAAAAGTAATAATACAGGTTTTCCAGGGGACATCGGGTATTTCCTTAAATGATGTAAGTGTAATTTTTTCCGGTAAGCCCATGGAAATATCTCTATCCAAAGAAATTCTTGGCAGAGTTTTTAATGGCACGGGAAGCCCTATAGATGGTGCTGGAGAGATATATTCTAACAAAAATTATAATATAAATGGCAGGCCAATGAACCCTGTAGCAAGACTTTATCCTCGGAATCACATCCAGACCGGGATTTCTTCTATAGATGGCCTTTTAACCCTGATAAGGGGCCAGAAATTACCTATTTTTTCGGGAGACGGGCTTCCCCACAACCAGTTAGCAGCACAGATTGTAAAGCAAGCCAGGATTACCGGCGAAGAAACTGCTAACTTTGCGGTAGTTTTTGTAGCCATGGGTATAAAGCACGACGAAGCTGATTTTTTTCGGAAGGTATTTGAAGAAACTGGAGTTATGGATAGAGTAGTAATGTTTTTAAATCTGGCTGATGATCCGGTAATGGAGAGAATTATTACTCCCAGGTGTGCTCTTACTGCTGCTGAGTATCTGGCTTTTGAATGCGATATGCATGTCTTGGTGATAATGACTGATATCACCAGTTACTGTGAAGCCTTAAGGGAAATCTCCTCGGCCAGAGAAGAAGTACCCTCCAGAAAAGGATATCCGGGATATCTTTATTCAGATCTCGCCAATCTTTATGAAAGAGCTGGTATGTTGAAAGACTGCAAGGGGAGTATTACTCAGATAGCCATACTAACTATGCCCAATGATGATATCACTCATCCAGTGCCAGACTTAACTGGTTATATTACTGAGGGGCAAATAGTTTTAAATAGATCGCTATACCAGATGGGAATATATCCCCCCATTAATGTACTTCCGTCACTGTCGCGACTTATGAAGGATGGAATAGGTAAGGAATACACTCGGGAAGACCACCCCAATGTAGCAAATCAAGTTTTTTCCGCCTATTCCAAAGTCCAAGAGGTAAGAGCTTTAGCCCAGATTATAGGAGAAGATGAGCTTTCAGAGACAGATCGCAAATATATGGAATTCGGACGGCAGTTTGAGGAGCGCTTTTCCAAACAGGACTTTGAAGAAAATCGGGACATAAGTCAGACTCTGGATTTAATGTGGGAACTTCTTAGGATTTTACCCGAGCAAGAGCTTACTAGAATAGATCCTTCCCTGGCGAAAAAATATCTCAGGAAGTGATTCTTAATGCAGGAAAACATTGCGCCAACTAAAGCAAATCTAATGACCGCCCAGGTAGCCCTGGATTTTTCCAAAAAAGGTTACGAACTTCTGGATAAAAAGAGAAATGTGCTCATTAGAGAAATGATGAGCTTTATGGATAGAGCTAAAGTAATTCAACAAAAAATGCAGGAAATCTTTAAGGAAGCCTATAAAGCCTTAATTATGGCTAATATTACTATTGGGATAAATGAAGTTAATGAAGTGGCTGAGTCTATACCTCAAGCGACCGAATTTACTATTCTTACCCAAAGTGTCATGGGTGTTGAGATACCCCAAATAAAGTATGAAAAGCGCGAACTCGAACCTTACTACAGCTTTTATCATACCAATACTGCTCTGGATGTAGCCTTAAAGGAATTCCACCGGGTGAAGTATCTGCTCTATGAGCTGGCAGAGATAGAGGATTCGGTGTATAAACTTGCTACGGAGATAAAAAGGACCCAGAAAAGGACTAATGCTCTAAAGAACATCCAGATACCTAAGTACGAAGCCCTTATAAAGATGATCTCTGAAATGTTAGAGGAAAAGGAGAGAGAGGACTTTTTCCGACTTAAAGTATTGAAAAAGAAAAAAATTATTCAAAATACACTTATAAAACGCTGAAATATACCCTTTTACTTAATTCTTAAAATATTTATAGAAATAATATTATCAGTTTTTAAGTAGCTCTTATCTCTTGTCTCATAAAGACTATATAGGAAACAGCAAAACAGATAAGCATTAAAGCTAATAATCCCACAAATTGGGGCCAGATAACCATAAGACTCTGGCTTAAAGGTAAAGGAGTGGGAAGTAAATCATTAGCTTTAATTAGAGCTGAAATACCAAATACTCTTGCTGAAGGATTAAGCAGGGCAATGGTGATTTCTTGGAAAAGAACAACTGGAGAAATATGCATAATCATACTTTTAATGTTTTCATTTTTAGCTATCATCTCTAAAGTAGAATTTTGATTAAGAGGAGTTACCTGGTCTGCTATAACATTAGAAATCATAAGAATAAAAAAAGCAAAGAAGATCCACATCATTAACGATACTAAGGCAGAAGTTGTAGTTTGCCGAAATATTATAGAAAACAAAATTCCCATACTCATCCAGAATCCGATATATATAACACTGGCTATAAAAAAGACGATTATTCTCGAGATTTCCTCTAAATTAGGTACAATTCCTAAAACGCCCAGTTCTAATCCTAAAATAATCAAAATAATACTTATTAACATTATACTAATGGTAGCAAGACCAGCTAAGAATTTGCCATTAATTAAGGCATCTCTATAAATAGGCTGAGATAATACTGTGCTCATGGTACCTTTAGAACGTTCGCTATTTATGGCATCAAATCCAAATATAATACCAATAAGTGGACCAAAGAAGCTGACAAAGAAGATAAACGAAGGCAAAGCCCCCAAAGATATGGTAAAAAAGTTAAGGAATACATATTCTTTGGATATTTCGGATAAGTATTCTCCGATGTTTTGACTTAATATATAGACAATGGAAATTGCGCTAACCAAAATAATAGTAAATAATATCAGAAATTTACGGCTTCCTAAATAATCAGCCAATTCTTTCCAAAAGACAACTTTTAATCCACTCATTTTAATTATCCCTCTCGAAAATATTTTATATAAATTTCTTCTAAGGAATGGTCAGGTGATTTCTTTTCAACTCCCATCACCCCTTCAATCTGCTTTATCGATTCTTCAAGAGCAGGAGTTAATTTATTAGCAACTTTAACTTCTAACAAATCTTCTTTTTCTTCCTTTAAAAGGCTTTTGCCTATTTCTTCTATGGTCCCCTGGGCTACTATGCGCCCTTGAGAAATAATGCCTATTTTAGTGCAAATTTTTTGAACCTGGTAGAGAAGGTGGGAAGATAACAATACAGTTATATTTTGTTCTCTACTCATTTTCACGATAAGTTCTAAAATTTCTTCAACCCCTTTAGGGTCTATTCCGGTAGTAGGTTCATCAAGAATTGCCAGTTTTGGTTCTTTAACTAAAACTGCCGCCATTCCTAAACGCTGTTTCATCCCCTTAGAATATTTACCCACTTCTACCTGTGCTACATCTTGAAGCCCCACATTTTTTAAAACTTCTTCTATCTTTGCATCTGCTTTTTTCCCAGGGATACCGTTTAAGCGAGTAATATATTTTAAATTTTCTTGGGCAGTCAAGTCTTCATAATAACCAACATTTTCCGGAAGATAACTGGTTATCTTTTTTACTTTAAGGGGTTCCCTGGTAGAATTATAACCAAAGACATTTATCTCTCCTGAGGTAGGTTCAGTTAATCCTAAAGCCATTAAAATAGTTGTGGTCTTTCCTGCTCCATTAGGACCAAGAAATCCAAATATTTCTCCTTCTTCTATTTGCAGATTTATGCTATCAACTACTTTGGTATGATTATAAAGTTTGGTTAAATTCTTTGCATCTAAAACAATAGTTTTCATTTATCTCCTCTTTAATTTAATAAAGATTCCTATTAAAATAGCTAAAATTATTATTATAATTCCAATACCTATCCAGCCCCATTTAGTAGAAGTTTTTACCGTAGTTCGTATTTCTACCTTTTTTTGGTCTTGAGTTCCCGTAGTTGTCAAGCTAATCATATAATCACCTGGCAAAGTTCGTTGAGGGGTTTTTACAATTACCTCTACTTTTTCAGGCTTTTGAGTTTCTGCTATCGGAGGTAAAGAAGATATTTTTTCTGGTTTAAAAATTACTTCCCAATCTTCTGGTTTTGCAGAAAAGAAACTTATATTCTCAATAGCTGCTGAACCTTCATTCCAAAGATAGACAGTAAATGTTTTTTCTTCACCTGCGATTGTATTTATATTTAGTAATCCTGTTTCAGTTCTTAAATTAAGTTTATAGGTACCAGTAACGATTGCTTTAAGGTCGATAGATGCTCTATTTTCTCCAGATTCCACTATAAAAGTTATGGGGTATTCACCTTTTTCTATAAATATAGGGGGAACAACCGTAAGAGATAAATTTTCTGTTCCACCCTTATCTATTTTTATGGAAGATATTCGATCGTCTTTCCATTGAGGAGTGCAATAAGCATTCCATCCCCTTGGTAGTTGAATGCCTAAATCACACATAAGGGTTTCTTCGGTTTTATTTTTTACCTCTAAACTAAATTTAAATTCTTTGCCAGCAGGGTTTTCTATAGTAGGATATTTAGTGGTCATTTCTATATTCCCTGGCTCTTTTTTCTTAGTCTCCTCTTTTTTCTCAGTAATCCCTATGATAATATCCAGTGTCTTTTCAATCTGTTGGTCTTTGGTTATACCTTTTAAAGTGAATTTGTAATTTCCACTTACAGCTTCTTCGGGTACTTTAATATGAAATTTTAACGTTTTGGAATTATCAGGTTCTTCGGTAAGTAATTCTACTTTGCGAACCTCAAAACCTTTCCAAGCACTTGTTTTTAAAAGGGTTTCCCAGTTTTTAGCCTGTTCATCAGGAATAACCGAAAGGAGTACTTCCTCCATCTTATTGCCAGTATTAATGATTTTTATATCTAAATCTAATGATTCTCCCTCTTCAATAATTATATTAGTATATTCACTGTAGAGAATGAAATTTCTGTTAGGTTCGGTGTTTTGGGCCCAAATGCTATTCACTAAGATCGCAAATATTAAAATTGTAAATCCAAAAAGAAAAATAGTTTTAGTTTTATTATTCATATTTTTACCTCCCGGGTCTTTTTTAGAAATTTGTTAAAACCTTTGTTTTATATAAGGTTTATATGTCTCTACCCTTAGAATTTTAATAAAAAATTAAAATTTGTCAAGATTTTTATAAAAAATTTTTTCAAAAAAAAGAATTTTTTAAAATTATGTGGTATTATATAAATAGAAAAGTTTCAATATAAAGACTAAAGGTATGTATAGTGAAACATTATGA
>DPXH01000148.1 GCA_003527405.1 Candidatus Sediminicultor tertius
TTTAAAACACCTTTAATATTTGGAAGGAATATTATATTGAATGTCGGTTATTTTGAGTTTAGCATATTGTAAATCTCTATCAGATAAATTCCATTCCACTTCAGCTTCTGTGGGAATCTTCATCCCCTCAATTTCCTGGTAATTTCTATAATAACCTGCCCACTGTTCTTTGAAATATTTTCCGTCAGCCTCCATATATCGGTCATTGGTTACAAATTTAATAATTTCCCCCTTTTCATTAAAGGTAAAAATTCCCGAGGCGGTATATCCCTTATCCTTGATAATCGCCTGGGCTGAATTAGAATCAATCTCTTTCCATTCAATATAATCACTCGGTAGTAAAGCAGTGGGAAACCAGGGCGCTTCCGCTAAAAATCTTATCAATGTGGAAATATCCATCTCACTTCCGGCTGCATCGGCAACTGTTATGGTGGAAAGTATTTTGATAAGCATATTTCCTTTACCCTGATAATACATATCCCTGCCCTCAATCCATATAAAAGGCGCCATGGTAAATTTAACCCGCCAGATAAATGCCGGGTCTTCTGTAGTAAAATATTGTTCTGCCTTGATGGGCATCCAGGATTGATTTTCTTTCATCCTGAATTTACCAACCTGTTTTAATCTTACAAATCTAATATGTTCCTGCCCATCCTTTAATGCATATTTAAAATATCTTTGGACCGGCTCGGGTAATCCTTCAATATCATTAAAGCTAAATGTTTTGGATTGAATTTTACTGCCCTCTTCGGTTAGCATACCAACCTCTTTTATAACCCTTTTATCGAATAAAATTTTACTGATGGTAATAAATAAAATGATTATTACAATAACTACTCCCAGGATTAATAATAATTTTCTCATTAAATTTCCTTTCTTTTTATTAATTTATTAGGTGTCATTTTTTCGACATCTTTTTCGTTTAGTATTACCCCTATGTCTCAATATTCCCTTCTTTTTATCTTTTAGATTATCATGTTTATTTTACGTATTCCGAAAAAAACTCGATCTCGGCATACAAAATGCAAAAACGATATTGAAAAAAAATTATAACAAAATCTTGATGTATCGCCGTCTTGTTAGTATTATTTTACTTTATGATATGCTATAATCCTAACATAAAAACAATCTGTTGAAAAAGTTTTTATCAACTGATTAACTATAAAATAGAGATGGGTAAATATTATCAAATGAAAAATTTAGAAATCGAAAAAAATATTTTAAAAACACAAACACATTCACTTAAATCTCAGACCTTAGGTGAAGAAATTACCAACAGTATTACTCATGGCGTTGGAATTGTTTTAAGTATTGCTGCCCTGGTAATTTTGGTAGTTCTTGCCAGCAGGCGCGGTGATGCCTGGCGCATTGTGAGTTTTAGCATATATGGAGCTTCGCTTATTTTACTTTATATGTCTTCCACCCTTTACCATAGCTTTGTAAACCCAAAGATAAAAAATATTTTCAGAATTCTGGACCATTCAGCAATCTATCTTCTTATTGCGGGAACCTATACACCTGTCACCCTTACGCTTATGAGAGGTGCCTGGGGATGGACTCTTTTTGGACTTGCCTGGGGAATGGCAATAGGAGGAATTATTATAACTGCACTCCTTCTGGATAAACTAAAATCTTTATTGGTTTTATCTTATGTTGCTATGGGATTACTTGTGGTTATTGCCATAAAACCAATGATACAGATGGTCCCCCGGGGGATGATTATCTGGCTTTTTATCGGAGGAGCTTGTTATCTTTTGGGAATAATATTTTATTTATGGAAAAGATTGCCTTATCACCACCCCATCTGGCATATATTTGTTTTAGGTGGAAGCATTTCTCATTTTTTAGGAATATTGTTTTATCTTACCTAAAAGAAGAAAAAATAGGATGTCCCTATTTTCATTTAATATTATTTAAAAATTTTGTCTTTAACACACCTTACCAGTTTATCCACAAAGGCCTTGTCTATTTTACCCACTAAAGAAGGGGTTTCAAATATTCGTTTAGGTAAACGATAATTATCCAGAGAAAATCCTTCCTGCATTTTAAATCGATATTTTTCACGGTGAATCTCTTCTCCTATATTTAAAAGATCTTCTTTGGCAACATCATAACCTGCGGAATAGAGGGCTTCAGAACAAATTTCTGGAGTGTAAATACCCCGGGCAAAGAAACATACTACCAGACCGGAGAGGATCTGACGCCAACGTTCTTCGGTTAACAGCTCTTTAGCCAATTTTTCGGGAATAATCTTCTCTTTAGATAGAATCTTCTGGTCTATACTATATCCACCATTATCCAGATGACTGTGCCTTGCCCCAATTAGAAGGCCGATATGAGCAGCCGGCCCGGTATGGTATCCAGCCATTTCGTTCCCCCCAAAAGAAAGGGCAAAGTCTTCTCCTCCATATTGTTGGGCAGCATATTCTACTCCCCTTGCTAAATCCTTATAGAACTGGTTCGGTTGTTTAAAAATAAATTGTACTGCTTTTATAAAAGAGGAATAGTTTCCCCAAATGAATTTAAGGCCATCGGTCTCTTTTTCAGAAATCAACCCTTTCTCCTGAGCCTCTGTAGCCCAGGCCAAAATTACTCCGGTACTCATAGAATCCAGCCCTATTCTTTCTATCTGATCAATCAGTTTTAAGAGTCCTTCAGCATCAGATATGCCCAGCATCGAACCCAGGGCATAAATAGGTTCATAATCATAAGAGATCATAGATGTTTTATAGAAAAATAATTCATCTTCATAAGGCTCCCTAAGGGCAGCAATGTGAATACAGCCTACCGGACAGTGTGAACAGGCCAAACGTCGGCCTAAATATCCCTCAGCCAGCTTCTCTCCGGATATATTCGAGGCAGCTTCAAATTTCGCTTCTTTAAGATTACGGGTAGGAAGTCCACCTAATTCATTTAAGGGAAGTATATTCTCGGCAGTACCGAGGT
>DPXH01000060.1 GCA_003527405.1 Candidatus Sediminicultor tertius
CAACATCATATTATCCAGGCGCTGAAGGCACAAAGATTATTTAAAAGAGATGTTGATTATATAGTAAAAGACGGAGAAGTGATTATTGTAGATGAATTCACCGGAAGATTGATGTTTGGGAGACGATACAGTGATGGCCTTCATCAGGCTATTGAGGCAAAAGAAGGGGTGGTAATCGCTCGGGAAAATCAGACCTTGGCTACTATAACCTTCCAGAATTATTTTAGATTATACAAAAAACTTAGTGGTATGACCGGTACTGCCAAGACCGAAGAAGAAGAATTTATCCATATCTACAATCTACCGGTAGTGGTTATTCCTCCTAATAAAAAATTAATCAGGCATAATTATGCAGACGTTATTTATAGGACTGAAAAAGAAAAGTTTAAAGCAGTTATTAAAGAGATAGTGGAAGTTCATAAGATGGGAAGGCCTATTTTAGTTGGGACAGTATCGATTGATAAGTCAGAAACACTAAGTAGATTGTTAAAAAAAGAGAATATCGGACATAATGTCTTAAATGCAAAAAATCATGAGAGAGAAGCAGAAATTATAGCCCAAGCAGGTCAAGGTAAAAATGTAACTATTTCTACTAATATGGCTGGACGAGGAACTGATATTGTTTTGGGTGAAGGGATAGCAAAATTAGGAGGTTTGCATGTAATAGGAACTGAAAGACATGAGAGCAGGCGTATTGATAACCAGTTAAGAGGTAGATCGGGAAGACAGGGTGACCCCGGATCTTCTCGCTTTTTCCTTTCTTTAGAAGATGACCTTATGCGGCTCTTTGGTTCTGATAAAATTTCCGGAATTATGGAAAAATTAGGTATGGAAGAAGATATTCCCATCGAACATCCCTTAGTTACCAGATCAATAGAGAGTGCTCAGAAAAAAGTAGAGGGAAGAAATTTTGAGATAAGAAAACAGCTTTTAGATTTTGATAATGAAATGGAATACCAGAGGAAGGTAATCTATGAACAACGGAGGATGGTATTAGAGAGTAAAGATGTTAAAAAACATATTTTGGAAATGGTAAAAGACACTATCGAAAATATCTTACACAATTATACCAATAAAGAAATTTATCCCGAAGAGTGGGATTGGTCAGGGCTTAAAGATCATGTTATGCAAATTTTCTCTATTTCATTGGTTATTCCCAAGGAAGAAATACCTAAGTTATCTATCTCTAAATTACGGGATATTTTAATAGAAAAAGCTTTTGAAATATATGAATCTCGGGAAAAAGAATTTACGTCTCCTTTAATGAGACAGATTGAAACGATGATTGTGCTTCGGGTGGTAGACCGGGAATGGAAAGACAATCTACGACGTTTAGATGAATTAAAGCAGGGCATTGGCCTAAGGGCTTATGGACAGAAAGACCCTTTGATGGAATATCATTTCGAAGCACATAATATGTTTCAAGATATGGTTAATAGCATAAAAGAAGAAGTAGTAAAATTTATTTATAAAGTCAGGCTTAAAAAAGAGGAGTCTCAAGGGGTTCGCCAGGCAAGAAGAGAAACACCTGCTCCTATGGTGAGTAGTCAAATAAAAAAATCACCTTTTATTAAAAGGAAAGGATTAGGACGGGAAGAAGAGAAAAAGAAGAAAAAGATAGGGAGAAATGACCCTTGCCCTTGTGGTAGTGGATTAAAGTACAAACATTGTTGCGGAAAAAATATATAATAAAATTAAATAAAAATCTTTTTACGATTATTTTGCTTAATAGAAGAATTACAAATTAAATTATTTATCGGAATTTAAAAGGCGAAACAATCTAATTTTATTTTAAGTAAAAGTGAAAAATATTACCAGGGTTACAAAATTAAAATTAAAGGAAGCAAGAAATAAAAAGAAAGGTGAATAAAATGATAGAGGAATTACAAAATAAGCTAAAGCAACTTCGTAAAAAAATCGACGAAATGGGGACTTATCTTTGACTTATCTGCAAAAGAGAGAGAAGTAAAGAAATTAGAAAAAGAAATGTCCCAGGGATCTTTCTGGTCTGACCAGGAAAAAGCTCAGGAAGTTACAAAAAGAGTTAAGGAATTAAATGACACCATAGGCGAATTTAATGAGTTAAAAGATAACTTAGAGGAATTGGCAATACTCTTAGAGCTCAATCTGGAAGAAGACAGGAAAGAAATTTGGGAAGAGATTGAGCAAAAAGTAAAGGTTTTAGAAAAAGATATTGAAAAAAAAGAATTAATTGTTTTACTTGATGGTAAATATGATGCCAATAATGCCATAGTTACTATTCGGCCAGGTGCCGGTGGTACAGAATCTCAGGATTGGGCTGAAATGTTACTGAGGATGTATCTGAGATGGGCAGAGAAAAATGGATATACCGCCAAGATAATAGAGATCTCGCCTGGCGATGAGGCCGGGATAAAGAATGTTACTTTCACTATTAGTGGAAACCATGCTTTCGGATATTTAAAAGCAGAAAAAGGAATACATCGTCTGGTTAGAATTTCTCCTTTTGATGCTAATAGAAGAAGACACACTTCTTTTGCTTCGGTGGAGGTTATCCCTGAAATTGATCAAGAAATAGAGGTCGAGATTAAAGAATCAGATTTAAGGATAGATACTTATCGAGCCACGGGAGCAGGGGGCCAGCACGTTAACACCACTGATTCTGCAGTAAGAATAACCCATTTACCTACCAATATTGTAGCACAATGTCAAAATGAAAGATCACAATACAGTAACAAAATGACTGCAATGAATATTTTACGGGCAAGATTATTTGAACATTGCCAGCAGGAAAAGGAAAGAGATTTAAAAGAGGTTAGAGGGAAAAAGAAGGACATTGCCTGGGGAAGCCAGATAAGGTCTTATGTATTCCACCCTTATCAGATGGTAAAAGACCACCGGACAGAAGTGGAAAGTGGAAACCTACAAGCAATTATGGATGGGGAAATAAATTACTTTATTGAAGCTTACTTAAAGAGCAGGAAAAAAGATTAAAAATATACTTATAGGTGGGAAATA
>DPXH01000186.1:0-2093 GCA_003527405.1 Candidatus Sediminicultor tertius
AATACATAGCTTCTGCCCTGAAGTCACTTTTAGTATAAAGATTTATAAACTTTTCCAGTTCTGCCTTAGCCATATTCTTATTCCCGGAAAGAAAATAGTTCTTGCCAACTCTGAACTGCGCTTCTTCAGTAAACTTACTATCGGGATAAATGCTTATAAGTTTTTTAAATTCCTTAACCGAGGCTTCATACTCTTTATTCTCCAGATAAGTCCAGGCGATAGCATATTGGGCATTAGCTGAGAAATCACCTTCGGGGTATATTTCGATAAATTTTTCGTATACTTCTCTGGCTTTCTGATAATCTTTAAGATTATACCATGATTCTGCCACCATAAACTTTGCTCTTTGCCCTAAACTTAAATTTTCTTCATCTTCTTCTACTTTATTAAAGTATTCGCCTGCCTTCTTATAATCCGCTAATTTAAAATAACTCCACCCCATCCAGTAATAGCTTTCCGAGAGCAAAGGAGATTGAGGAAAATATTGAATAATTTTATCAAATTCCTCAATTGCTTCTTTATATCTCCCCTGATTATAATAATAATTGCCTAATCTGAAATATGCCTCCTGAGAAAAAACACTCTGAGGGTATTTTTCTCTTAATTCTTTAAATGCTGCAATTTCCCCTTCCTGGTCTCCCAGTTCTTCCGAGGACTTCCCTCTTAAATAAAGTGCTTCATCGGTGGATGTTTTCTCTAATTCCGATAAAGCTAATTTATATTTCTTTAAATCGTACAAATCCTTGCCCAGCTCAAAATGGGCTGACTCAATAAGTTCGCTTTGCGGATATTTCTCAATAAATTCCTGAAATTCTAAAATCGCTTTTTCCTTATCACCCTGCCGGGAATAAGCCAAACCTAAATCAAAACTGACTTTTTCCAATAAAGAGTCTTCCACTTCGAACTGCTTCAAGCTCTCCTTCAAGCTCTCCAGGTTTTTAATAGCTTTACTATATTCTTTTAAATTAAGCAGACAGCGAGCCAGTAAATATTGGGCTTCTTCTTTCTTCTTATCTTCTATTTCCGCTTCTGAGATTAAGTCCTCTAATTGTACCATTGCTTCTTCGTATCTATTCTCTTTGAATAAACTCAAACTATTATAATATTTCACTTCGGAAGCCAATTCAAATCCCGGAAAGAAAGATAATAAATTATTAAATACTTCTTCTGCTTCTTTATATTTTCCAGACCTTAAATAAGCCTGACCTAACAGGTAATATACTTCTTTTATCTCTTCCCCTTGATATTCGGAATATTTCTCCAAAAATTCCCGGTATACCTTGATGGTCTCCGGGTAATTATTCCCCTGAAAATAGGATTTGCCCAACTTATGTCTGGCTTGTAAAGCTAACTCACTATCGGGAAAATCATTTAATAATTTCGAAAATCTCCTGGCCGCTTCCTCATATTGTTCTAACAGATAATAAGACCACCCGCTGCCCCAGAGGGCATCATCGGTATATTCATTTATCTCCGAATCAGTTACTACTCTCTCATACTCTACCTGAGCCAGCCTATATTCCTTCAGCCGGAAATAACACTCAGCTAACAGATAGCGGGCATGAGGATAATCACTCCTTATATCCAGTGCTTTTTTTAGTTCTTCAATAGCCACGGTATAATCTTTCAAAGAATAAAATTCATAACCTAATTTATAATATTCTTCAGCTTTTTCTTCCTCGCTGCTTACCTTTAATTCGGTCGTCTTTTTTCTTTCTTCGCGGTATTTATCCATCTGACCGAGCTGATAATATGAGCGGGAAAGAAATTGACGGGCTTTTTCAAATTCAGGATTATAATCTAAGGATCTATTAAATTCTTCGATGGCTTTATCATATTCACCTTTCAAATAATAATCATAGCCGGCGTTAAAATGCTTTAGTGTCTCTCTCCCGTATTTTTTCTCTTCCAGGCAATTATTTAAAAAATGTTTGGCGGTATTGTCGAAAGAATCAATCCTGATAACTTCTTCCCATTGAAAAATAGCATTATCCAAATCTCCTATCTGATAATAACTTAAAGCCAAATAGTAATGAGGTTCCTTAAAATTTGGATTTGCCAAAATAGATGATTTAAAATAACTTACCGCTTCT
>DPXH01000186.1:2472-3971 GCA_003527405.1 Candidatus Sediminicultor tertius
TTTTGGGACTGTTCGTTCTTTTTAATAAACCAGGAAATCTCTTTATTCTGAGGGTCTATCCTCAAAACTTCTTCGCATTCATCGAGAGAAAGACCTATCTCTCCCATATCGTAATAAATCTGAACCAAATAGAGATGGGGCTCCAATAAATCAGGATCATATTCTGTAGAAGAAATAAAATAATCGATCGCCTGCTCATTCTCGCGTTTAGAATAAAAAGCATATCCTAATCTAAAATAAGCCTGAGAAGCTTTCTTATAAATATCTTTACTCTTCAATTGGTTATCTTCTACCAGTTGGATAAAACTATTTAAACTATTTACTTCCCTGATAGTCCAATGGGTTCTGTTATAAATCTCTGCTAAAAGATAATAAGCTTCGGCATAGTTCGGGTCTGCTGTTACTGCTCTTTCTCCGTATTCTATAGCCTCAGCCCATAACTTTTTACTGGGATAATCAACTCCTTTATGTTCAACAATGGCTTTATCCATTAAATCAAGACATTTGTAATAATTACTCAGAGCTTCAAGGGAAGTGGTAGGAGGTTTTTTCAATCTATCTTTATCTTGAATTGAAAATTCAACATTTAACTCTTTCAAGATAAATAAAACTACTTTGTCTTTTAGGTTAAAAATATCTGTATTCCCCACTACGAAGTCTCGAAAAGCGGTAATTTCTCCGGTGGAGTTATCGTACTTTTTAAGACTTAAAATTAAATTGGAGGGAGAAGAAAGATAGAAATCGCCAAAAAATATAACCTCGGCGCCTATATTCTCACTAAACTGGATTAATAAAGATTTATCTATCTCGGCTAAAATAGGAGATAAGCCATACTTATGATATAAATCCTCTATCTCTTGGTGGGAAGAACAGACAAGAACATCAACTTGAGAAAGATCATCTATCAGCATGTCGGTTAAACCCTTACTTAACCAATCCCAGCTGGGCTGTCCGGTACGATTATTAAAATATAAAATACTTATCTTTCTATCGGAGGCCTGAGCAATTTGGGCACTATAAAAAAAACTAATCATTATTGTAAAAACAATAATGATGCAAAAAAGTTTCAATGACAATTTTTCTTTTAAAAGATAATTGTTTATATCAATCATTAATCTACCTTGTTAACCTAAAAACTTAAAGCTAAAAACGAAAAACCATAATTTAAAACTTAAAAACCTATTAGCGTGGAGCGTACAGCGTACAGTGTATAGCGCATAATCTATAAAATATGCTAATATGTAATATTTTAATATTGGGTAATTGAATAATTTTAAATTCGTATTGCGTGAAATTATACAGAATTTTTAGTTCATAATATACAAATATTGTTTTTGGTGTAGGGGTCGGATTTATCCGACCCGGGTTATTCTGGTAATTTTTTACGGGTTCGATGAATCGAACCCCTACTTTCTCTTTGTAAACCTGTAACTTGTAACCCGTAACTTGTCACTAATTACAAATTACTCATTACTGTTTTTCTATACGCTCTACGCTAA
>DPXH01000185.1 GCA_003527405.1 Candidatus Sediminicultor tertius
CCTAAATCAGACTGACCCATATCTACATCGACAATTCCGACTTTCCGTCCATGTTTAGCCCAAAAATTAGCAAATAATAGAGTGCAGATACTCTTCCCGGTATCGGTAGCCCCCAATACCATCACTACTCCCCTATCTTTTAGAATTTTATTAGCTATTTCGAGCCAGTCTCCGGGCATAAAATATTCTTCCGTTAATCTTTCCGTTTTCATCTTTTACCTCAATTTATTATGACGGGCTCAACAAATTAGTCGTTAGTGAATAGTGAATAGTCGTTAGTATTAAATACAAAATACAAAACTAGTTTTTCGTTTTTAGATAGAAACAATCCGTTTTCAGTTTATTGTTGTAAAATGCAAGATAAAAAACTTGTAACTCTCAAACTGAGACGTGCAACTTGTATTTTAACCGGTAAACTGGCTAACTGGCTAACTATTCTTACGCTACCCGCTATTAAGGCGTATGCAATACGCCTCTACTGCCCGATAATAATTTTCTGTCTTCTTCTTTCATCACGCGATACGCAATACGAGATACGAATTTGGCTTCTGGCTTCTTACTTCTGACTCCTATCCTATTTACGATATACAATATACGATATACTAATATATTCTACACTTATTCCGAAATTCCTGCTATTTTAGAAAAATTATGATATAATTATTATGAAAATAGAAATTTATCTTCATTGTTTTTCGTTTTAACTTTCTCCCGTGAGGGAAAGGAGAGATGAATATGAAAATAAAGATAATCATCTTCTTTCTTATTCTAATATCAATTTGCTCTTACTGCCTAACAGAAAATTATGCTACTCCCAATCCATCATCTATCTATCTTCTTCAGTTAAATGGTGTAATAAACCCTATTACCTCTCAATATGTAGTCAGCGGGATTGAAGATGCTGAGGTAGAAGGGGCAGAATGCTTAATCCTCCAATTAGATACTCCCGGGGGATTGGATACCTCAATGAGAGACATAATAAGAAAGATGTTAAATTCTACCATCCCTATAATAGTCTATGTTTCCCCTCCCGGTGGTAGAGCAGCCTCAGCTGGAGTATTCATTACTTTAGCCAGCAATATTGCCGCTATGGCTCCGGGAACTAATATTGGTGCTGCTCATCCGGTTGTCATGGGTGGGGAAGAGGTTGATGAAGAATTAAAAACAAAGATGGTAAATGATGCCGCAGCCTATATTAAGACTATTGCTGAGAAGAGGGGGAGAAATGTCCAGTGGGCGGAAAAGGCAGTAAGAGAAAGTGTATCTATTACCGAACAGGAAGCCATCGAGATCGGGGTAATAGAATTTATCGCTAATGACATAGATGAATTAATAGAAATTATTGATGGGGTAAGAGTGACCACAGCAAGCGAGACCAGGGTACTTAAAACCAAAGACGCGGAAATAATCCCGATAAAGATGACTTTTAAGGATTTATTTCTCCATTCCTTAACCAATCCTAATGTCGCCTATATCCTATTATTTTTGGGGATTTACGGCATCCTCGGTGAATTCAGCAATCCAGGCTCTTTCTTCCCGGGAATCGTGGGAGGGATATCTCTTATCTTAGCCTTTGTCGCTTTCCAGAGTATACCTATAAATTATGGAGGCTTTATTCTGATAACATTCGGTATCGTACTCTTCATTTTAGAAATATATACTCCTACCTTTGGAGTTCTCACTGCGGGTGGGGTGACCTCCCTTATTTTAGGTTCTTTTATGTTATCTAAAGCTACAGCTCCTTTTTTAAGGATTTCTTTAGGATTAATTATCTCCATGTCTCTTGCCACCGCGGCCTTCTTTGTCTTTGCCTTAAGTAAAGGGATTAAGATTCAATGGAAAAAACCAGTTACCGGCGGAGAAGGTCTTTTGGGAAAAGTAGGAATCGCCAAAACTGACCTTACTCCGGAAGGTACCATCTTTGTTCACGGAGAGAGATGGCAGGCTTCTACTGAAGGAGAAAAAATTAAAGAAGGAGAAGAAGTGGAAGTATTAGAAATAAAAGGTCTTAATCTTATAGTTAAAAAATATGAGCGAAAGGAGTAAGTTGAAATGGATATAATTGCTAATCTGCAAGTGTATTTAGGAATTTTCATAATAGTCATCATTATCTTGTCTCAGGCCATAAAAATATTACGGGAATATGAAAGAGGAGTAATCTTCAGATTGGGAAGATTGGTCGGAGCCAAGGGCCCGGGGTTGATTCTTTTAATCCCCATTGTAGATAGAATAGTAAGGGTAAGTCTGCGGATTATTACTATGGATGTCCCGGCCCAGGAAGTAATCACTAAAGATACGGTCCCGGTTAAAGTTAATGCGGTAATCTATTTTAGAGTAGTTAATCCGGAAAATGCAATTGTAGAAATACAAAACTTTGTCAACGCTACTTCTCAAATTGCCCAGACTACCTTACGCAGCACCTTGGGGCAGATGGAATTAGATGAAATATTATCACAGAGAGAAAAAATAAATCAGATCCTGCAAAAAATTGTGGATGAACATACCGGCCCCTGGGGAGTTAAGGTTACTGCAGTAGAAACTAAAGATATTGAATTGCCGGAAGGTATGAAAAGAGCTATGGCTAAACAGGCTGAGGCAGAAAGAGAAAGAAGGGCAAAGATAATTCATGCCGAAGGAGAATACCAGGCCTCAGAAAAATTAGTCAAAGCCGCAGATAGAATTGCCAAAGAGCCCATTGCTTTACAGCTTAGATATTTGCAGACCTTAACTGAAGTGGCCACTGAGAAAAATTCTACTACTCTATTTCCCATACCTATCGACTTGATTAAACCTTTTCTGGAAAAACTAAGTTCAAAAGAAAGTAAAAAGAAATAAATAAAGGTCATTCCTAAAGAAATTAGGAATGACCTTATATATATTAACAAATTAATCTAAGCGGTAACCTTATATACTTTATCACCATGGCGAACTCTATCTTTCACTTTGATTCCTACCCCATCGCCGGTTTTGGCAGAATCTACAGCTTGGTGTTCTATTTGCATAGAATTTATTTTTTGTTCAAAATCAGTAGT
>DPXH01000105.1:0-1629 GCA_003527405.1 Candidatus Sediminicultor tertius
GAACCGTCCCCTGTTTCATGCACAAAAACCTAACCCTTGCAAGTAATTATCTATGTTAGGAATCAAAGGGGACATTCTTCTTTGATATACCCGCAATTATACTTTGAGAAAAGTAAAGTGTGTCCCCCGGATTCTGTATTTTCCTAAAACTGAAAACCGTAAACCATAAACTGAAAACTATTTTTCTTGCATTTCTTAAACTCGTATAATATAATTTACTAAAACCGAAAATACTAAAAATATTGTTAATAATCAGTAACCCATAATTGGATTAATGTATCTTATAATTAACCGATTGACAGACTGGTAAAGGTGTATAAAAAATTAGGAATAAAATATTACAGAAGGCGTAAAGAGAATAATGGAAATATCAGCATATAAAAAAGAAGTAATAAATAAAATTGAAAATTTTATTAAAAGCCAAGAAGGGATAATATTTGCCTATATATTTGGCTCTTTCATAGAAGATGAAATCTTTAATGATGTGGACATAGCAATTTATGTAGATAAAAATATTATTCCAACAGAAAATATTTTCTACGAGATAGAATTGTCAAATCAATTGGAAGAAATTATAAAAATTCCCGTAGATGTAATCAGGTTAAATCTGGCCTCTGATCCTATTTTGTATAGGGCCTCCAAGGGGATATTAATAAAGAACAATGATGATAATATAAGAACAAATTTTATAACGATACATTGGAAAAAATATTGGGATTTTAAAGACAAAATTCAAGAACATGTGGCGGAGATGAAGCACGGGAGTAGAAAAAGAAATAATTGTCTCTCTGATCGGAGAAATAGAGAAATCCTTTAAATCAGCTAACTAAAAAAGGGATTATCTTATTTGAAAGGAATTACAAAAAGAGAAGGAAGAGGCTGCAATTATGGATATTAAAAAACGTCCAAATTATAAGATATACCTTCAGGTGCTTCGTCAAATGTCGCCTGAAAAAAGATTACTTAAAGCATTTGAGTTGTCTGAATTTACCAGGCAGCTTTTTATTCATGGGTTACACAAGAGGTTTCCGAATCTTAACGATAAGGAATTTAAAAAAATACTTTTAGGGCGTCTGGATAAATGTCACAACAGGAATTATTAAAAAAGGTTATTCAAGTACTTAATCAAGCTGGAATTCCATATATGATAACAGGTTCTGTTGTTTCAAGTTTACAGGGTGAACCACGGTCTACCCATGACATAGATATGCTTATTGCCATTCAGAAGTCAGTAGCAAAAAGATTAGTCGAAGCTTTTCCTCCACCAGATTTTTATTTAGATGAAGATGACATTCTTGATGCAATTAAAAGGCAGAGTATGTTTAATCTAATTGATGTAAACACCGGCGACAAAGTTGACTTTTGGATATTAACCGATGAGCCTTTTGACCAGTCGCGTTTTTTACGTAAGATTAGTGAAGAGTTTATGGGGTTAAAAATACTAATTTCAAGTCCGGAAGATACAATCTTGGCTAAATTGAGATGGGCAAAACTCTCCGGTGGAAGTGAGAAGCAATTTACAGATGCCTTGCGGGTTTATGAAGTACAGTATGGTAAGTTAGATATAAATTACCTGGAACAGTGGGTAAAGAAATTAAATGTTGAATCATTATGGAAACGGTTAGTGGA
>DPXH01000105.1:1950-6293 GCA_003527405.1 Candidatus Sediminicultor tertius
AGTATAATTGACACATATACTAAGGAGGGGGTCAGGTCTTGAAATGACACATTTTATTAACAATAAGCAAGCATTGATGAAAAATGTGTCATTTCAAGACCTGACCCCCTCCTTTTTTCGTGCGTACACGTACAGGTAGACATCCAACCCGTCCGCTCTTCCCTCTTTATCTCTTCCTCACTATATTGATACTATACTTGGTACATTTTTGCTTGACACGATAATAAGAACGATATATAATCTTACCAGTGAGGTGCATAAAATATGAGAACTAAAAGAAAATTAAGTATAACGATTAATTATAAACTATTGGAAAAAATGGAAAAAGCCTCAAAGATTCACCACTTTTCTAAAAGCAGATTGACAGAAGAGGCCATTAAACTTTGGTTCAAAAAAAATACAGAAGAACTCATGGCCAAAGGGTATAAAGAAATGGCTAAAGAAGACCAAGAATTGGCTGAGTTAGCCTTAGAAGCCCAGAGAGAGGTCATTCATGAATAAATTTCCCAGAAGAGGTGAAATATGGCTGGTGAATTGGAATCCTGCTCGGGGTAGTGAGCAAAGAGGTAAAAGACCTGCCTTAATTATTCAAAATGATATTGGGAATGAAAAAGCTTCTACCAGTATAGTTGCAGCGATATCTACTTCGATTAAACTTTACCCTATGAATGTAAAGATTGAACCTCATGAAAGTGGACTTCACTATATTTCTATGGTAAAAACCAGTCAGATACTTACCATTAGCAAAATTAGACTCGAAAAGAAATTAGGACAACTTAGTGAAGAAAAAATAGAAGAAGTGAATCAGGCCATTAAGCTTAGTCTGGGGTTAGAAAACCTTAACACGGCATGCCGTGATGCTACTAACAACTAACGACCAAATACTATTCTTTCCGAATCTTTTTCTTCGTTACTTATTACTCATTACTTATCACTCATCACTGTATTTGCATCTTACATCCTGTATTTAATCGGTCAATTGGCAAATCGGTGAATTAGTCAATTGAATCAAAGGGGACATTCTTCTTTGATATCCTCGCAATTATACTTTGAGAAAAGTAAAGTGTGTCCCCGGATTCGCATACCCGATACTCGATACTATATACTGTTTTCACTATTCACTAACCACTAATCTACCCTGCATATTTAACTTGCAATATTAAATAGTAAGGGTTATAATAAAAACAATAAAAATGAAGATAATAAAAATAAACTTTAAAATATTATCTTTTTCGGTCAATTAATTTCCTAATCTTTATTCTTATTTTAATCGGCCAATCGGCCAATCGGCCAATTGGTCAATTAGTTAAAAGGCATGAAAAAAAATGAAACTAAAAGCTCGAGTATTAGAAAAAACGATTCTTAAAGCAATTAAGACTTTTCCGGCAATTGTTGTTACTGGTCCGCGCCAATCAGGAAAGACTACTCTATTTAAGATGCTCTTTTCCAAAACTCACACCCTGGTAAGCTTAGAAGATCCCGATATAAGAATTCGAGCAAAAGAGGACCCCCTGGGTTTTTTAAATCAATATCACCCGCCCCTAATCATAGATGAGATTCAATATGTACCTGAGTTATTATCCTATATAAAAACCAGGATAGATGAAAATCGCAAGCCCGGTCAATGGTTATTTACCGGTTCACAAAATTTTACGCTTATGCATAATATTACCCAATCATTAGCCGGTAGGGCAGCCATCTTATTCCTTTTGCCCTTTTCTCTCTCAGAAAGAGTCGATAACGCCCGCAATGCTCAAGATATTTCCACCTGGATAAAAAGATTAAATCTGACCAATAAATTTGACCGGAAAATATCTCTTAATGAAGTCATGCTGAGGGGATTTTTCCCCGAAATTGCTACTCACCAAAAAGTGGATAGAAAAATTTGGTGTAGTTCATATATTACCACTTATTTAGAAAGGGATATCCGAAATTTATCGAACATAGGTGACCTTAGCCAGTTCGAAAGATTTTTAATAGCCTGTGCTGTAAGAACAGGGCAAATTCTCAACATCTCTGAAGTTGCTCGGGATATCGGCATCAGCGTGCCTACCGCCAAAAGATGGCTTTCTCACCTGGAAACGGCACATCAATTATATCTTCTTTATCCTTATTACCGAAACATTGGCAAACGAATAGTAAAAAGTCCTAAAATATATTTTGGCGATACCGCATTATGTACTTATTTATTAGGATTTCATGATGCTGATACTTTGCAAAAAAGTCCTCATTTTGGAAATTTATTTGAAACGATGATTATTAATGATTTTTTAAAGAAGTTTTTACATTTTGGGGAAAGAGCTTCTATGTACTACTTGCGTTCAAGAGATGGTCTAGAGGTAGATTTAGTTATTGAAATAGGAGAATTCCTACACTTATTTGAAATAAAAAGTTCAATGACCATTACCTCTAAACATATAACTTCATTAAAAAGACTTGCCAATGACTTAGGCTCAAAGGTTAAAACTGCGGCAGTTATATCCTGTTCTGACGATAACTTTATGGTAAAGAACAAAATTGCCAACTACAGCTGGAAAAATATACTGACAGTTTAATGGAAATGGGGACAATAGGACCCCTTAAAACTTTTTGACAAACGTTTTACTTTTTATTATAATGTAAATGAAAAAGATATAAGTAAAAGAAGGTATAAAAATGAAGACTACAATAAAAATCAGTAGTAAATATCAAATTGTTATTCCTCGAGAAGCCCGTAAAAATTTAAATCTTAAGGCTGGGGACAAGTTAATTGTAAAAGCTAACAACGAAAAAATAATTATCTACCCCCAACCAAAAAATTACGCCAAATACTCTTTGGGCTTAGGGAAAGAGACTTGGAGAGGCATAGATGCAACTGAATATGTCCGAAAGGAAAGGGAAACGTGGAAGAGTTAAAGTTAAAGGGAAAGATCATAGGGCTGGATACTATGGTATTTATTTATCACTTTGAAGAGAATCAGGCATATTCTCCTCTGACTTTTTCTATTTTTGAAAGTTTGGAAAAAGGAAATTTAAAGGGTATTACCTCTATCCTAACTTTACTAGAAATTTTGGTTAAACCCAAAAAAGAGAATAATTTACTTCTTACTGAGAGATATAAATTATTGTTTGAAACCTTTCCTAATTTACAGGTGAAGGAACTTAATGAAAATATCGCTGATATTGCTTCCGGTTTAAGAGCCAATTATAATATTAACACTCCCGATGCTATTCAGATAGCTACCTCCTTAGAGGCAAAAGCTGATATATTTATTACCAATGATACAACTTTGAAAAAAATATCAGAAATAAAAGTTTTATTATTAAGTGAAATGTTAAAATAGACCACTTTTGTATTTTCCCCCGATTGGTAGACTGGTAGACCGGCAGACCGGGTGACCGGTAGATTGATTCTAACCACATAAGTTACTTAATTACTGAGCATTAACAACCGTCCCCTGTTCCAACACACTATCTTTTTAATAAGTTGGATTTACTTGCTAATTATTTAACTTATTTGGTATAATAAAAAAGTGAAGGAGACGAAAAAGATACGAAAGTTTGTAAAAATAAGATTAAATCTAAATAATATTAGAGCTAATTATAATTTAAAATGCTATAGCATTGATATATTTTATAAAATTGATAGAAGGGGTAAATTAAATTATGACAAATGCAATTTCTGAAGAAAAAATTAGAAATATTGTCAAGAATGAAATAGAAAGTGCTTTAGGAGAATTTTTAATAAGAATAAAATTAGAACTTTTACCATATGTATCAAGGGAAGAACAGGAAGAAATCGAAAATTTGTATGGAAAAGATCTAGCTAAGAACGATGAAGAGGACATTGCTGTTTCGAGGAAATTGAGGTTATGAATTGGGAAATAAAATATAAAAAGGATGCATGGAAATTTATATCAAAAAATAAACTTATAGATAAATTTGAAGCAACAATAAAAATGTTTATAAAGGGCGAGGGAAGAATTGATCTTAAAAAATTAGCTGGCAAATTAGAGGGAAATTATCGTTTAAGGATAGGCAGTGTAAGAATAATATTAAAATTTGATTTTAAAAGAAAAATTATTTTTGTGAAAAAGGTTGATTTTAGAGAAAATATTTATAAATAAAGATTATCTGAATTAGTAATTTTTTGATATATGCCTTTTTTCTGTTATTCCCATGAAAATCGGAATCTATTCTTTTTTACCCCCAATTCTTCCCCCACACCTATAGCTATCCGCTATCCGCTAATTTATATCTTGCATTTATTCTTTGTATTTTCCTACTAACGACTATTCACTATTCACTAACGACTAATATCCCTTGCTATATTATGAATAACATGTTAAAATAACCTTACTAAT
>DPXH01000064.1:0-666 GCA_003527405.1 Candidatus Sediminicultor tertius
ATTGATATAAAAGAGGGACAGTATATAGGGATATGCGGAGGAATAGGTTCCGGGAAAAGCATAATAGCCAGATTGATTTTAAGGATTATCGAACCTCAAAAGGGAAGAATATTTTATGATTCTATAGATTACAAGAAGATAAAGATATCAGCAGTAAGGGATAGTATAGGATATATCCCTCAGGATTCTTTTCTTTTCTCCGATACCATAGAAGATAATGTCCGGTTTGGTAAGCCCGATGCCACTTTGGAAGAGATAATAGAGGCCTGCAAAGTTGCTTCGATACATAAGAATATAATGGAATTAAAGTATCAGTATAAAACAGTGGTGGGAGAGAAGGGGGTAACCCTATCCGGGGGCCAAAAACAGAGGTTGTGTATTGCCCGGGCGATTATCAGAAGACCCCAAATTCTTATTCTTGACGATGCCTTAAGTTCGGTGGATACCAATACCGAAAAGGAGATTCTTCGGAATTTAGGAATCTATTCTAAAGGTATTACTACCATTGTAATATCACACCGTATATCTTCCTTTATAAAAGCAGATAATATATTTGTTCTGGATAGGGGAAGAATTGAAAGCAGCGGCACTCACCGAGAACTGATTAAAAAATCCGAAATCTATAAAAGTATTTACAAAATTCAAAAATTGGAAGAATAAAGATGA
>DPXH01000064.1:1045-4178 GCA_003527405.1 Candidatus Sediminicultor tertius
GGAAAGCCATACGGGGTGAAAATTCTTATTATATTCATTCTTATTCTGGCCATAAGCGGCATACAGATTGTCCTTCCCTTGATTACTAAAAATGTGGTAGATAATTATATTGAAAGAAGTTATTTAAGGTTAATCGTTAATGATCGGACGGTTGAGATTACCGACCGATATAAAGCCTACCGGGTTAAGTCTGACAATATCATCTTTATCCCCTCAAACCTGTTAAATAAAGATGAATACCTGGAACTGCAGAAGGATTCGCTTATCCTGCCGGAAAAATATTTGATGATTGAAGATGAGGGGGGGCTGGATAAGTTAAAACAATATCAACTTAGTATCATCAAAACAGATAAAGGCAGTTTCATTCCTTATTCCGAAATGCAGAAGATATCTCCGGATAATATTAAAATTTTAAGATATGATGATTTGAAAATGGTAAAACTGTTTGCCTTATTGTATGTGGGACTTCTTTTAGTATCTTTTATTTTCAATTATTTCCAGGTAGTTATGATGGCCGTGGTCAGTGAAAGGGTGATGTATGACCTAAGGAGTAATCTGGTAAGACATTTAATGTCTCTTTCTCTGAACTTTTTTAATAATAATCCCATAGGACGACTGGTAACCAGGCTAACCAATGATGTTGATGCCTTAAGAGAAATGTTTACCGATGTCTTTGTTTATTCCGTCAAAGATTTTATTATGATAATCGGCATACTTATTGTTATATTCAGATTATCAACTCACCTAAGTCTGATAATATTTATTCTTATTCCCGTAATTGTTATTTTGCTCTACTTTTTCCAGAAATATGCCCGGGAGGCCTACGGAAAAGTAAGAATTGCCCTGGCCAAAGTGAATAGCTTTTTATCAGAAGCAATATCAGGGGTTTTACTGATTCAGACTTTCAATCAAGAGGGCAGGTCTGAGGGTAATTTTAATAAGATTGGTACAAATTATTATAATGCTAATATGTACCAACTGTTAATATTTGCCATATTCAGGCCATTGATTGATGTCTTATCTTATTTTACCCTGGGCACAATAATATATTTTGGAGGAAAAGGAGTACTGGGGGGAGAAATTTCCCTGGGGGTGCTTATTGCCTTCATCTCTTATATCCATATGCTTTTTAGGCCCATATTCGATTTTTCTGAAAGATACAATATATTACAATCGGCTATGGCTTCATCGGAACGAATATTTCTGCTTTTTGAAGAGGATGATAAAATACATTCTCCCGGGAGTCCAAAATATCCCAGCGAAATAGAAGGAAGGGTAGAGTTCAGAAATGTATCTTTTGAATACAAAGAGGGAGAAAAAGTTATTGATAATGTATCTTTTGTAGTTGAACCGAATGAATCGGTAGCTTTCGTGGGGGCAACCGGGGCAGGGAAGACGACTTTAATAAATCTTCTTTTGAGATTCTATGACCCTACCGAGGGGGAGATTTTAATTGACGGAATCAACATAAAAGATATGGATTTAAAAATTTTAAGAAACTATTTCGGATTAGTTCTACAGGATGTTTTTATGTTTGCCGGAGATATTAGATATAATATTATCCTTAACAATGAGATAGAGGATGATAAGATGATGGAATATTCAAAATATGTTAATGCCCATAATTTTATCAGTAAATTGAAGAAAAAATACGGGAATATTGTTTCTGAAGGAGGTTCAAATCTCTCTACCGGCCAGAGACAGCTTATCGCTTTTGCGAGGGCGCTGGCTAGGGAACCCCGGATACTCATTCTTGATGAGGCTACCAGCAGTATAGACAGTGAAACCGAATATCTTATCCAGGATGCCATAAAGAAGATTATGAAGGACAGGAGCAGTATAGCCATCGCCCATCGATTGTCCACCATTCAGGATGTGGATAGAATATACGTTATGAGCAAGGGTAAGATCGTAGAAAGCGGCTCACACTCCCAATTACTCACCCAAAAGGGCTACTACTTCGAACTATACAAATTCCAATACCTAAAAACCTAAAAAAAGAACAGGGGACGGTTCTCTGTTCCCAAAGATAAAATAATATGTTACAATTTTAATTGAAAAATAGATTGTAGGTGAAAAGTAAGTTGTTATGCCAAGAAAAGCACGAAAATTAAGTTCAACAAATATTTATCATGTTATGATTCGGGGCAATCGAAGACAAGATATATTTTTAGAAGATGAAGATAGATTCAGATTTATAAAAATATTAAAAAAAGTAAAACAAAAAGGAGAATATGAACTTTATGCATATTGTTTAATGAGCAATCATGTACATCTATTGATTAAAGAAAAGAATGACCAGATTTCCCGGATTATGAAAAGAATAAATATAAGTTATGTAAACTATTTTAATAAGAAATATCAGCAGATTGGGCACCTTTTTCAAGGCCGCTATAAAAGTGAGCCTATTGAAAGCGAGAATTACTTATTAGCAGTGCTGTGTTACATTCATAATAATCCTTTAAATGCATTTATAGTTAATGATTTAAAAGAATATCCTTGGAGTAGCTATTTTGTATATACTGAGAAATCATCTCGGCAAGCTTTTTTAATTGAGAGTGAAGATATTTTATCTTTGTTTTCTCCAAACAAAGATCGGGCGATTGATTTATTTATTAAATATCACCATCAGAATATACTAGAGAAAAATAATATTATTGAATTACCGGAAGAAAACAAGAAATATAATCAAAGTTTAATTAATGAACGAGAAGCAAAACAATATTTACAAAATTATCTTGAAAAATATAATCTTAATTTATCTAATTTAAAAGAAAAAGAACACCAATCCCATAGAAATAATTTAATCAGCTATTTAAAATTAAATTCCAATTTATCTATTCGAGGAATAGCAAATATTCTGAGAGTTGGTGCAACAACAGTTTATAAAATACAATAAAAAAAGGAACAGAGAACCGTCCCCTGTTCTTTTAGGAAAGAGGGTTAATAAAAAATGACAAAGGACCGTCTCCCAGTATGTTTTTCAGTATGTCCTAAGGATTGTTTTGGTTCCTGTTCCTTGGAAGTTGAGGTAGAAAAAGGGAAAGTTGTAAAAGTTAGAGGAAATAGCAATAGTCCGGTTAATCAGGGAAGAATATGCGTTAAAGGGATAAATTATCCAAATATAGTCTAT
>DPXH01000109.1 GCA_003527405.1 Candidatus Sediminicultor tertius
AACTTAAATGATTTTGATTTAAATTTTAAATTTTCTAACTGGATATACAGCATTGCTCACAATACCACTATTAGTGCTTTTAGAAAGAAAAAAGTACGTCCTCAAACAGTTTCCTGGGAAGATAAAGATTTAGATAACATATTAGAATCTGCTTTAAACATAGAAGATGCAAACCTTCAAAAATTAACTTATAAACATATTTTAAAAATAATTAATCAATTGCCTTTAAAATACAAAGATGTATTAATCCTAAAGTTTGTGGAAGGAAAAGATTATCGGGAGATAAGCGATATTTTGCATAAGCCGATGGGCACTATAGCTGCTCTGATAAACCGGGCTAAAAAATCTCTTAAACAGAAATTAGAAAAGGAGGATATTAAACTCTAAAAATTATGAAAAATATAAGCAATGAAGTTCTTAAAAAAATAAAAGATAATAATATTAAACCAAAACCCCGCTGGTATTTTATAACTAAAAATTATTTTATCTGGTCGATATTCGGAATTTCGATAATCTTGGGTAGTTTCGCTTTTAGTATGGTTATATTTATCATCAAGCAGCTTGATTGGGATATCTATCATTATATCGGGGAAAGTTTTTTAAAAACCGTTTTTATAAGCTTGCCCTACCTCTGGTTAATATTTCTAATCCTATTTACCGGAGTAGCTTACTATAATTTTATTCACACCAAAAGAGGTTATCGATTCAAATTTATATCAATACTCTTAATTAGTTTGCTAATTAGTATTACCTTGGGAACCGGCCTTTATTTTAATGGTTTTAGTGAAAGATTAGAAAATGTTTTTTCGGATAAAATTCCCTATTACAACAGATTGGTTTATTCCTGCGAAGAACAATGGATGCAGCCTGAAAGAGGACTTTTAGCGGGAACAATTACAGAAATAGGACTTCCTGAAAATAGTTTTATTCTTAAAGATTTAAATAATAATCAGTGGAAAATCGAAGCCAGTAAAGCGATCTGGAAAGGTAAACTAACCCCTGCCACCGGTTTAAAAATAAAACTTATCGGTAAACTAATAAACGATAATAATTTTAAGGCAATGGAAATCAGGCCATGGCAACAAGGTCAGGGAAAATTTATGATGGAGGGAAATCGTTAATATTTTATTTTCCTGATTGTTCTTGTTCCCCTTCTAAATTCCCGGATTGCTGGTTATTCAATCCTATATTTAAATCTAATTCTCCACTATTTTTTAAATTATCAAGCAGTTTATTCTTTACTTCATTAAATTGAGCAATGTACCGGGGATCAACCGAAGAAGCAGCCGGAAGTTTAAGTTTTAAGAAGTCTACTTTTTCTCCATTTTTACTAATGGAAAAATCTAAATGAGGACCTGTTGCCAGGCCAGTAGCTCCCACATAACCTATTATTTCACCCTGCTTAACCTTCTGGCCATTTTTTAAACCCTTGGCAAAACCGGAAAGATGACCATAACCGGTTACATAATTATTGGGATGGCGAATTTTGATGTAATTCCCGTAACCATTTTCCCAACCAGCATAAATAACCGTACCGTCTCCGATAGTGGAAACCGGGGTTCCTGTTGGAGCAGCATAATCGATAGCTAAATGAGGCCGCCAGATTCTCAATATAGGATGAAGACGGTTTTTAGAAAAATAAGAACTAATATATTTGTAATGTAGGGGAGCTCGCAAGAAAGCTTTTCTTAATGATTTTCCTTTTTCGTCATAATAGTCTATATGCCCGGAAGGATCTTTAAACAAAATAGCGGTATGTTTACTTAGGAGTTCTCCTTCGTATTCAGCAGCAAGTACCTTTCCCCAACGATAAAAATCTCCTCTATACTGTTTTTCTACCAAAATATTAAAAGTATCTCCCTCCCGGCATTCGGTAAGAAAGTCGATCTGCCAGGCGAATATTTCTGCTAATTGCAGTGCTAGTTGGGGCGAATCTGCACATTCTATCATAGATTCATAAAGAGAATATTCAATCTCCCCTTCAAACCGAACAACTTCTGTGCAGATTTCTTCTTTAGTTACTTTTAAATCTTCTGAATCAGAGGAAGGAATATCTATACAATAAATATCAATGGGATTGGGTTTGTAAATAAATTCTGTTACCTTTCCTTCCGGATTATACTTCAAAGAATATTCACTGCCAACCGGGAGATAGTTAAAATCTACCACAGATTTAACTTTTTCCTGTAAATTAAGTATCTCGGCTGCAGAAATTCCTTCTTTAATTAAAGATTCATAAAGAGTATCACCGGCTTGTAAACTGCCATCAATAGTAATTACTTCTTCCTTTTCTTCTTCTTCTTCCGCAATATTTACCATCGGAGATATTTCATGTGCAAGCATATCAAGACCCTTTTCTTCCTCCTCTGCAACCTCTGCAACTACTGATTCTAAAATTTCTTCTGAAACAGGAAGGGTATCACTACTTTGTTTTGCGGAAAACAGTGGGAGGATCTTAAAATAAATTACTCCTGCAAATAACAATAGTATAAATATTCCACCAATAATTATCTTTATTTTTTTTGCTCTTCTTTTTTTATAGGAAGAATTATGGTGATAAGAATGATAGTAATATTTTTTCTTTGGCAAGGTTTCTAATATCCCCTTACAATTAAATTAGTCGTTAGTATATCGTATC
>DPXH01000107.1 GCA_003527405.1 Candidatus Sediminicultor tertius
CATATTACTTTTGACAGTACCTGTTTAAATTGTTCTGTACAGTTACCTTGTTAGGTTTTATTATTATGCTCCACAATTATTACCACTTTTCCTAGGGAATGTCCTTCTCTAAGATACCCGAGAACTTCAGCAACCTCATTTAAGGGGTAACGTTTATCGATAACAGGTACAACCTTACCGGCTTCAAGAAGCTCTTTCATAAAAACCAAATCCTTTTTGTTTGATTTCGCCGCCAAGTTACCCATTTTCTTACTCCCGGTCATTGAAATCAATGATCCCAGGAGCAGAGCTTGGAAAATTGCAGCCGTGGAACCTCCCACAAAGACATAGATTCCCTTGGGACTTAAAACACGCTTGTAATCGAAAATCGAACGATATGCCACAACATCAAGAATCAGGTCATAACGCTGCCCACTTTTGGTGAAATCTTCTTGAGTTTAATCAATGATATTCTTTTCTAACATGTGCGAACTCGCATTAAATATTGGAATAAAATAAGCTTTAATATATAAAACAATTTCCTCTATTTATTACCCTGCCTTCCTAAAAAATGCTTTAACCGCACTGGCAACAATAAAACATACAATTCCAGCAAAAAGAGCGGAAATACTCTCGACTAAATGGAAGGCTAGACCAGCCAAAATTAAAGCAATTCCCAATACTCCCAGAACCGTGGCAACAATTTTTGCAATCTGATTTTCCACCTATTCTTTCTTTTCTTCTTTCCCTTCCCTTTTCCCCGGTTTACGGGGAAATTTTTCCACAATCTCGGGAAATTTTTCTATCAATTTTTCCAAAGAGCCGGGCTTATGCAAAGACAATAATTTAACCTCCTCATCTTTAATGACAATAAGAGCCGATGGTCTGACTTTCACGCCCAGACCCATTCCTTCACCAGATCCTTCCTGATCTTTGGCGTATTTACCTCCGCCAGTCCCGGAGCCCATACCAAATGTAACTTCAATGATGGGGATTAAAGTTAATTTTCCTATCTTTATTTCTTCTCCCACCACAGTTTTAGATGTTATAAAATCTTTTAACTTTTCAAATAACATTTCTACCTGTTTGTTTACTTCTTCTCTCATTTTTGATACCTCCTTAAATTTAATTAATTTTTTTTGCCTCTTTTATTGTTTTGCGGAAAGTTTTTGACAAAACCAATTGCAGAATATAATAGGTAATCACAAAACCAAATAATCTGCCCTTTAGAAATAATTCTCCTTCTAAAATTTCCTGGTCAAAGATGGGGTCAAGAAAGATATCGTAACCGGAAAAATAAGCGGAAAATAAGGCAATAAAACCGCATAATATCCCGGTATGGGCAGGATTATCAAAACCATAAGATAACCTTACCCGAAATTCTTGAGGAACAATATGCTTTAATACTTTTTTAATAAATTGAAATACTTTAGTTAAAAAGGGTTTATTAAGTAATGCTCTAAAATCAAATTTCTTTTTAATCTTTTCCTTCTTCTTTTTCGGTGCTCTTTCTCGTTCTATCGGAATCTTTAAACCCAAAATTTTTACAATAGCTACCGGCTTTTGACTCCTCTTTTTTTCAATATAACAGTAAAAAGCATTAAACAGCCAATTAACTTTTACCCATAAAACAAGACCATTGTATTTACTTATCTGGATATTAAAAAATATTGGCACAAAAAAGACCAGCATAATGAGAATTAAACAAATCGCCAGAATGTATTCTATTATAAGTAAGACAATCATTATTCTAATCTCCAGGATTATAATTTACTTTTGTTTAAAATTTAATGCACTTTACCGGTAAATATAAAAATAAGGTTATTCTTTTCTTTCTACAATCAAAGTATATTTAGTTAACAAGACGGCGATAGCTCCTAATGCAGCCAGGGCAGGTGCAATCAATACTTCCAGTTAATTCCCTCCTTTTTTCTCTTTTTCTGTTCAATCAACTGTAAACATTCATCAGCCCACTCTATCCCGGTAGCAACATTCATATATCCCTTTTTAATTATTAAATTCCAATAAAAGGTATCATCTTTATATTTTTCTTCCCGACTATAATCCTTGATCCATTGTTCAACTTTATTTAAATAGCTTAACTGTTCTTCTTTTTCCTTCTTATATCTCTTTATTTGAAAGGCTAATTCCTCTTTTATAAAATATCTAAATCTGTTTTGTAAGCACCAACTAACTTAGCCAGGGCGGAGACTTCCTCGGGATGAGCAAACAAAGCGCAAGGCATACCTTCGGTTTCCAGAAGATGTTCGTTCTTACATATCTCTTTAAAGAGGGGACTGGCCAGTCCTTCCCGTAAAGTAGAATTGGTAAGATTATGGGTGGCAATATTTGATATCGGGCAGGGGGTAAGGTCACCTGCCGGGGTAATATGAGCAAAACCTCTTCCTGCTGATACACATCCTCCGAAATATTCTTCATCACCTGGAGAATGGATTATAAAAATGGGTTTGGTCGAACGAAATTTTAGGACTTGTGCCCTAAATTCTCTTCTTTCCTCTGGTTTAAGGAGGAAAGAGTGATCTGTTGATTCCGTTTTCAGCTGGGGCAGAGGTGTTTGAGGAATATATTCAATCAGAAAGAGCATTCTTATATTCTGTTTAATCAGATTATCGATATTTTCGGGATTCATCCAGTATCTGAAATTCATCCGGCTAATAGTGGCGGAAATACCGGTAGGTACGCCTATTTGGTCAAGGTTTTTAATTGTATTTAAGGCTTTTTCGTATACTCCAGTCCCTCTTCTTTTATTAGTAAATTCAGGACTCCCCTCTATGCTCACAATGATAGCCAGGTTGTTTGAGCGTTTTAAGAGGTTATAATCGGTCTCGGTAAGAGCAGTTCCATTGGTAAAAATTACAAAGGTTTGGTCTTCAAATTCTCCACAAAGTTCTATTAATCCGGGAAATAAAAAAGGTTCTCCACCGGAGATTATATTAACGAATATTCCCAATTCACCGGTTTCTTTTATGATTTTTTGCCATTGTTCACGGATTAGCGGGGTTCTGGCTTGAGTTTTGGTTTCTGAACTTTTACAACGCTGGATATTACCAGCAGTTGAGGAATAACATCCTTCACAATTAAGATTGCAGCTGGGAGTAATACTTATGATTAAGGTCGAGGGCTTGCGATCCGTTTTTTAATTCTTCTTCCCGAGTTTGTCGGGCATTGCTGTATGCTTGATAAAGAGGAAAAAAACTTTTAAGATAACGAGGGTGTTGAAGAGCCCAGGAGATTAATTTTTTCCTTATATTTGGATTTATTTTATTAAGGGTATCTTTAAGTATTTTTAAATTCTCTTTATTAAGATTCTTCCCTATAATTTTTAAATCCATTTTTTATTCCCTTATTTATAACTCCCAATCACTTTAAAAATTTTTAAAGTTACTTTTTTTAAGCTGTTTGGAGGATAATTATGTTCCAAGAAAAATTTGCAAAAATTATATCTGATATCTTAATTAGAATCAAATAAATTATAATCGTACTGAAGGACAAGGAATGGAGTGAGGTCGTATATTCCATACATTGTTCAATTAAATCTGTTAATCGAGATACAAAGCGTGCTGCTGTGTCAAAGGGATGGTTCTTTTGACACACTTCAATAATATATATTTACCTTATTGAATCTCTCCTAGCGTCTAAAAAAGAAGGGGAAGGCAAATGGGAACAGAGAACCGTCCCCTGTTCCTCACTTTTTATATTTAAATGAAATATCCAATTTTGTCCTAAAAGTTAGCCTGCCATCTTTCTCAACCTTGATATCAAGTTTATTTACTTCGGCTATCCTAAGTTCCTCAATCGATTTAGAAGCAGTCTCTACTGCAACTCTTGCTGCGTCTTCCCATGATTTTTCACTGGTACCCACAATTTCGATAATTTTATATACGCTTCCCATTTCGCACCTCCTATTAAATATTTAATTTACGTAAAACATTTTACATATTACATATTTTATATACCACACAAGTTTTAAAAAATCCTTCTTTTTAAAAGAAAAAATTTTTTAGAAGATGCAAGTTGTAATGTAAAATAGTCGTTAGTGAACAGTATTTAGATGGAAGAGGGAGGATGGATTCCTATTCCTCGATCAGGTCGAGGACAGGTTTCATGGGAGTGACATATGGGGAAGTAGAAATAACGGAGGGATTAAAATTAACAATATTTACTTACAAATGGGGAAAATGTGTAAGAATTGTGGAAAAATCTCCCCTTGAAAGCCTTATATTATAAGGGTTTGAGGGAATATTGCGAGATTTGTTTATATGAGCAAATTTCGCCTTGACTTATACTTTACCCCTCGAAAATGGCTCTTTTTTGACTAAAATTTCATTATCTCAAAATCTAAAAATGGCTATTTATAAGGGTTTCAGGATTTGGAGGAGGTAAAAATA
>DPXH01000026.1 GCA_003527405.1 Candidatus Sediminicultor tertius
GAGGCCTGGTTTACCAGGGCGCGGCAATCTCCATAATAAATTGGTATAATATCACTAAGTCAGGCATACTTGACTTAAAAGTTGAAAAAAAATTCTAAGTCAGGTATAATTGACTTGTAATTAAAATATCATTTTAAATCAAGAAGGCTTGACTTAAAAACAATTAAAGTCCGTGAGGGTAAAGAGAGTAAATTTATGCAAAAAAATAGAGCAGGGAGATATGTAAAGCAATTAGCAGGATACAAAGCATATATACCTAAATTATTGCCACCTACACCACCTGTTAAGTATGATGGAGAATTGAGAAATTTACTTTCAGAGGCAGACAGAGCGTTGGCAAAACTTGATGGTATCACCACCGTACTTCCCAATCCGGAACTTCTTATTGCAATGTATGTTAAAAAAGAGGCGCTTTTAAGTTCTCAAATAGAGGGAACCCAGGCCTCCCTTGAAGGAATTTTGAGGTTTGAAGCAAACTTAGAACCCTCTGAGGATATAGATGAAATAAAAGAAGTGGTAAATTACATAAAGGCTATGAATTATGGGATAAATAGATTAAAGTATATACCCTTATCTAATAAGCTTATCAAAGAGATACACAAAATATTAATTAAAGGAACGAGGGGAACACTTAAAACACCGGGAGAATTTAGAAAAACCCAGAATTGGCTGGGTCCCCAAGGAGCTAATTTATCAGAAGCAACTTTTGTTCCCCCACCACCGGATATTGTAATAGATTTAATGTCCAATCTGGAAAAATTTATACACAGTAAAGATGAAATACCTCCTTTAATTAAAATATCCCTTATTCATGCACAATTTGAGACAATACATCCCTTCCTTGATGGTAACGGAAGAGTAGGAAGATTGCTAATTACTTTTTATTTGTTTTGGGAAAAGATACTATCCCGTCCTTTATTATATCTAAGTTTTTATCTCAAAAAAAACAGAATTGAGTATTATGATTGGCTGATGAAAATAAGATTATATGGAGATTGGGAAGGATGGTTAAAGTTCTTTCTTAAAGGTATTAAAGAAGTTTCCGAAGAAGCAGCAAATTCGGCAAGCAAAATTATTGTTCTTAAAGAAACAATACTGAAAAAACTTTTTGATAAAAAAATTTCTACAATCTATGCCGTTGAATTCCTAAATTTACTTTTTCGTAAACCAATAATTACGTCACAGGAATTAATAAAAGAACTAAAAACAAGCAAAGAGACCGCTAACCAAATATTAAATAAATTTGAAGAGATAGAAATTTTAAAAGAAATATCAGGTAAAAAAAGATATAGAAAATATATTTTCTCAGAATATGTAAATATTATAAAAAGAGGAACAGAATTATAATAGTAAAAAAATCAAACTTTTTTCAATTTTTTTAAATTATTTTTCTACGTCCTTTGGGCAGAGAGATGACTCTTATTCTTTATTTTGACATTGCTAATTAGTGTGATAAAATAAAAATGTAAAAAAGAGCACTGTAAGTTATTTGGGAGATAACCTATGAAACCTAAAGATACATATAAGATTTTAGGGCCGATAGAGACGAATATTGTGGCTCGTTTGACCTATGAAAAAAAGTCTATTGTCACAGCGAAAGATATGGATCAATTATTTAATCTTTCTCCGGAGGATAGAAAACAAATTGTTTTTAGGCTCAAAAAGAAAAAAATACTCTCACCAATAAAACCAGGTGTATATATTTTTTCGCCTCTCGAAGCAGGCCCCGAAGGAATAGGTGTAGATGAGTTGCTTATCCCGCCGCTTTTCTTTCCAAAGAAAAACTACTATGTCGGATACTCGACCATGTTTAACTATTACGGATTTACCGAGCAGCTTTTTCAAACTGTGTATGTTCTGAATACCACTAAGCGTATGGATAAGATAATTTGCGGTTTATCTTATAAATTTATAAAGATAAGGGAAAATCGTATGTATGGGATAGAAAAAATAAAAGTAAAAGATGAAGAGGTAAACATCAGCTCAAAAGAGAGGACGCTAATAGATCTCATTTATTTTAATAAACCTGTTGGAGGTATTGTAGGCGCTTCCAAGATATTTACAGAAATTGTAAACAGTAATAAATGTGATATAAAAAAGCTAGTTGGATATGCAGTTTGTTTTCCCAATATTAAAACCAGAAAGCGCATTGGGTTGATACTTGATGATGCCGGAGTTCCTGAAAATATTTTGAAGCCTCTCATAAAAAGCATAGAAAAGACATCTATCGGTTCGCTTAGCGGTTCGCGTAAAGGCACCCTTAATAAAAAATGGAGAGTTATAGTCAATGATTCACGAAAATAAAGATGAGTTTATAAAAGCGTTAAGAAGAGCATCAAGGAAAAAGGGTTTTCTGTTACCTCTCAGCACTACGTAATATAAAAACAAAAATTAAATTAGAGATTGGGCTTAGATTTAATCCGCTTGACACGATAGAAAATCGCCCAGTACAGCACGTTTTTCTGCATCCATTTACAGGTGATCCACTTTTTGATGGTGGTCAAATTAACTGCTTATCTTTAAATGAACTTATAGCGGAAAAGTTACGTGCAGGTGCGATAAGAAAAATTATAGCTCCTCGGGATTTCTATGATATCGACTTTGTTCTGCGTAATAAGTTTGATTTAACCAGCAAAGAAGTAATAATGTTGTTTAAAAAGAAACTTCAAGAGGATGACGCTGATACAGATTTAGGTAAATATAAGAAGAACCTTGGCAGGTTAGATGAAGAAATTAAGGATATGAATTCACGTATTGAAACAGAGCTATTTGATGTTTTAGCACCTGAAGAGCGTAAGAACTTTGATTTGAGTACAGCTCTTAGAAGAATTAACAAAGCTATGGAAGCGATAGGATAATTTAATAAACAGGTCCCATTTTCTTAACAAACCAATCTCGACTGGCAAGAATGGAAAGAACAGGGGATAATAATTAACATTAAATAAAAAACAATACATTGCTTTGATTTAAGATCTTAATATATTGTAACAAAGAAGGCAAATATGACGGTTGGGATTTAAAATTATTTCCATAAAGTAAAGAGTCTCCTTTTGCAGGAGACCCTTTGCCGACCGGGAGACACCCCGATCCAAATTATAAACTTATCTTTCACTTATATTATAGCCTAGATTGATAATTCGTCAATAAAAACTTAAAAAA
>DPXH01000100.1:0-485 GCA_003527405.1 Candidatus Sediminicultor tertius
CAGCAGATTGCCGAGGGCGGGCCGGTTACGGTGACCGATAGAGAGGTAAAGAGATATTTTATGACTTTACCTGAGGCAAGTCAGTTGGTGATTCAGGCCGGGGCGTTGGGGAAAGGCGGAGAGGTATTTGTGCTGGATATGGGAGAGCCGGTAAAGGTGCTGGATATGGCTCGTGAATTGATTCGTTTGAGCGGGCTTGAAGTTGGTGAGGATATAGAGATAAAGATTGTAGGATTAAGGCCGGGAGAGAAGATGTTTGAGGAGATATTGACTGAGGAAGAGAGGAGCAGGGTGCTGGGAGATAGCGGGCACGAAAAGATTTTTATTGCTAAAGTTGAAGAGGTTGATGGGGGCAAGTTGGAGAAGGATATTGAGGAGCTGGAGAGGCTGGCGAAGGAGATGGATAGCGAGGGAGTGGTGCGGAAATTGCAGGAGATGGTGCCGAGTTACCGGCCGAATAGGGGAATGTTGGAATAGTCGTTAGT
>DPXH01000100.1:807-2433 GCA_003527405.1 Candidatus Sediminicultor tertius
ATAGTCGTTAGTAAAGAAAATAAAAAAAGAAAATACAAGGTGTAAAAACAGTATCGAGTATCAAGTATCGAGTATCGAGTGAAGAAAAGATAAAGATGGTTGCAATGACAGAAATAACAGGAGGGCACAATGCATTGTGCCCCTACAATTACATAGACAGAAAGAGAGAAAAAGGGGATAGGAGATTTTTTTGTTACAAAAAGTTGCCTGTCCCCTTTTTACATTTTAATCTACCAATTAAAGTAAAAGCAAGGATAAAGACAATTTATCGATTTCTTGACATTATAATGTAATTACTTTATAATTACTATAAAAGATATTAAGAAGGTGGTTATATATGAAAGCTACTATAATTCCCATAGGTAATTCAAAGGGTATCAGGATACCAAAGGCAGTATTAGAACAATGCCATATAGAGAAGGAGGTTTTTTTAGAGATAAAAGGGGAAAATATTATTATTAAACCTATTAAGAAACAATCCAGAAAAGGCTGGGAGAAATATTTTAAAAAAATGAAGGAAAATAAAGATGATCAACTGATTATTAATGATGGAGTTGATTTAGATATGGCGGATTGGGAATGGTAATAAGACAATACGAAGTTTATCTTATTTCTCTTGACCCTACTATAGGACATGAAATAAAAAAAGCTCGACCTTGTGTAATTATTTCTCCCGATGAAATGAATAAAAATATTTCCCCAATTATAATTGCTCCCATGACTACTCAATCACATTTCTATCCCACTCGTATCCCGCTTAAATTTACCGGGAAAGATGCGTGGATTGTTTTGGACCAACTCCGTACTGTAGATAGGAAAAGATTAATTAAGAAGCTGGGGAAGATAGAACAAGTAATTATAAATCAAGTAAAATCTATATTAAAAGAGATGTTAGTTGATTGAAAATGCAAAAACAGTATCGAGTATATAGTTAGGAAAAGATAAAGAAAGTTGCAGGTTAAGCATAATTGGCCTGCCGGTTGGCCGTGAAGTTGAGGTAATTATGAAAGATACAGTAAAGTTTAAAGGTTATTTAAAAGAAGAATTAAAGGATCCAGAATTTCGCGAATCGTTTGATGAAGAAGGGGTTTACTTGGAGAATATTCGTAACAAAAGTTATTCTATACAAACATTGATTAAACTTGCTCGTATTTTAGATAAACGAGTTAATGTAGAATTTAGAGATGTAGTGAAAAAATAAAGAACAACAGCGTTAGTAGTAATTTCTTTCTTTTTTCTTCTTTTTCGAATCTAAAGTGAATACCGTAAATGATGGGGAAAAATTTCCAGGATATAGTAAAAAGGTGTAGACTTATATAAAGGACTTTTGCGTACAATAATCAGAGAAGATTTAGAGATAAGCTTAGAAGAGTTTTACAAGCCCCGCTATTATTCAAAAATGGGAAGAAGAAAAAGGGGACGGGTAACTTTTTAAATCAAAAAAGTAGCCTGTCCCTTTTTTCCTGATAGACAGGCGAGACGCCTGTCCTACGGGGTTTGGGAAAAGTAGCCAGTTCCCTTATGTTGGACTAAAAGATAGAGTAGGAAAAATCCTTTGGCGGTGACTTTCACTTGAAAGATAATTAAGAATATATTATAATACAATAGAATATTATTGAATATATA
>DPXH01000100.1:2834-4296 GCA_003527405.1 Candidatus Sediminicultor tertius
GCTGCCAAGATTGAGCATCGTCCCATTTCTAATTTTATCACTGCCAGGGTGATAAAAGATATAGAGGAGTCTTATTATGTAGACCCCATTGAGATGGCCCAGATCAAATCAGATAAGAGCCTGATGGAAAAATTAAAGATCGGACATCGCGATGCCAAAGAGATGAAGGGCAAATTCGTTGAATAAGTTTAGAATATTTGAGACCGATCAATTCCTAAAGGGACTTGAACAAGATTTTAGCGGACAGCAGGGACGGATAAGGACAAAACTTCTTGACTATGTTTACCCTCAACTAAAACAAAATCCTTATTTTGGCAAAAATATAAAAAAGCTCGTAACCTATAATCCGGATACCTGGCGCTATAGAATAAGTAGTTACAGATTTTTTTATGAGATTGACGACAAAAATAAAATAGTCTTTATGATATCTGTTGATAATCGCCAAAATGCTTACTAATAAACTGAGAAAAAGGGGTCAGGCTACTTTAAAATACAAGTTACAAGTTGCGAGTTGCAAAAACAGTATCGAGTATCAAGTATCGAGTGAAGAAAGAAAAGGAGAAGAAAAGAAAAGTAAACTTTAAAGCAAAGAAAAATGAGAAAGGTGAAGAATTATATTTTATTTAAATCTGTTGTTTTTAGGTTTGAATACAACTTAATTATTTCGAAATGATTATCTGCATGAAGAATATTAAGATTATAATAAAGGGAAATACTTGCAATTAGAAGATTAGTAGAGGGAACAGTTTTTCCTTTTCTCCGAAGTTTAAATCCAAGTAGTGAGGCTTTTTCCCATATCTCTTTATTTTCTTCAAAATAATGAAGAGCTGATAAATCTGAAAAAATTTCTTCATATTCTTTTTTTGTTTTTATTCCCTGTAAAAGTTCTAATATGATTATACCGGTAGTAGCAGATTGGTCTTTATCTAATATTTCTGTTAATATATCTTTTATCTGGGATGAGGAATTTCTTTTTAAACCTAAAATCCAGGCTGAAGTATCAATTAAAAATAGCTTATCATTTTTATTCATCTTTTCTCATTTCTTCTAAAGAAGAAAGACTAAGGTCAAGATCACACTTTCCCAATCTTCTTTTTAACTTTCCCAGATGTCTTCTTCTTATAAATTCTTTTAAAGAAAGATTGATTAATTCTTTTTTAGTGCGTATATTAGATAATTTTAATGCTTCTTCGATAAGATTTTTATCTATATTAATAGTAGTCCTCATCATGCATCACCTCTATGCACAGAATATCACAAAATATGATGCCTGTCAATAAAAAAAATCGAAATTGAAATTGAAAAACAGTGCCAAGTATCGAGGAAAAAGTATCAAGTGAAGAGAAGATAAAGTTGCCAAAAAGTGCCAGGCACCTTTTGGCAACTTTATCCGCAATTGCATCTTGAAACAGATGATAGAAGCCCGCATTTCTATAATTAAGGGTAAAATATTGTTAGATAA
>DPXH01000076.1 GCA_003527405.1 Candidatus Sediminicultor tertius
AAGCCCAGCAGGAAGTGAGTAAACTAAAGATGGATACAGAAGAAGTTCTCGAGGATATGGAGCAAAAATTCGAAAAATCTCGGAAGAATATTACCAATGAAATCTTAAAGCAAATTTTTAATATTAAGAAAGAAACCCATGAATAAAGTAATTATATATGCAGCTGTAAACACCAAGATAAGGGCATTAGAAAAAGATTTTTTGAAACGCGAAGACTACTTAAACATGATTCGGAAAAAATCTGTAGTTGATGTAGCTCGCTATTTAAAGGAGAACACTTCTTATAACAAATTGTTAAGAGAAATCAATATAGACAATATCAGCAGGCGAGACTTGGAAGATATTTTGAAGAGCAACATGATAAAAAATATGGATAAGCTCATTTACTATTTTCGAGATGATTACAAAGAATTTATCCGTTCGCTTTATATGAAATACGAGATAGAGGATTTAAAGATTTTATCTAGAAGTATTTTTAATGGAAAGGATCTGGAAACTATTGAGAAACCTCTCTCTTTTTTAGGTAAATACAGCCGAGTTGATCCTAAAATACTTTTTAAATCAAAGACTAACCGGGACTTAATATATTCTCTGAAAGGTTCGGAGTTTTATGAGTTCTTAATACCCCTTGTGAATGGCAAGAGAGAAAACCGCTTCAGGTTTGAGATGGCCTTAGACATGGGGTATTTTAGTATTATTCAAAGCCGAAAGTTAAGGATATCCCGAGAAGATAGGAAAATATTGAAGAAATGGGAAGGTTTGTTAGCTGATCTTTATAATATTCAGTGGGTATACCGGGGTAAAAAATTTTACAGACTGTCACCTGAAGAGCTCTTAAATTATACTATAAATTTTGGAGATAAACTAACATTTAGGGAGCGCAAAGCTATGTGTTATGCAAAAAATCTTGAGGAGCTCTACAAGCTGATAACAAATACAATTTATGGGTTTTTATTCAAAAAAGAAGAGATATCCAGGGATATATATATGGAAAGGCGCATAAATAGGTTTATGTATTATAGACTTAAGGCTTTAGACCGGCAATTTTCCCTGAGTATAATCCAAACTATAGATTTCGTATGGTCATTTGAATTTGAAATAAGGGATATCATTTCCATACTAGAGGCTAAAAGATATGACATACCAACAGAAGAGGCAAGGAAATTTTTGGTGAAAGTGGCATAAGTTCAAGGAGATATTATTATGAGTGTAGAAAAAATTAAAATTATGGGGGTTATAGGTAAAAAAAATCTTTTAAGCAGAGTTTTACGTTTGGTGGTTTTAAACGGAAGTGTGCATACTATAAACGCTTTGGTTAGGGTAAATTCCAGCGATTTTTTTCTGCCCCCCAGCGAGAAAAATATAGAAGCTCTGGAAGAACTAACCTTCTTGAAACCCTGCTCTTCAAAGAAAGATTTTACTAAAGATGAAGAGGTGGTAAAATCTTTGTTAAGCCTTTTCGACATAAAGCCTCAGGTAAGACGGGAATATCTGGGTCAGGATTATAATTATGATGACTTTATGAAGCAGCTTTCAGAAATCTACGATAGAGTTCGTTCCACCGCTGACGAGATAGAAGAAAAGATGCGTTCTATTAATAAAAAAAGAGAGTACATTAATAGCCTTAAATATCTGTCAAGATTTGATTTTGATATAGGACAGCTTATTTGTATCAAACACCTTGCTTTTAGACTTATAAAAATTTCCAGAGAAAATTATGACAAGCTTAAGAAGAATTACGAGAATATACCCGCGGTAGTTTTAAAGTTGGCAGTGGAAAGCAAATATGTCATAGTGGTTTCTATAACTCCGGTAATCCTGGAAGAAATATTAGAAAAGATTTTTAGGTCTCTTAATTATACCCTTTTGCCCTTACCTGTAGAATATACGGGCACTGCTGCCAAGGTTATAGAGGAACTTAATGGTGCTATAGACGAAGAAGAGAAGGTCATAAAATCTCTTAAGAAATCTCTGGAAGATTATAAAGTAAAATACATTGGAGAATTAAAAAAGGCTTATTCCAGGCTGGAAATAGAGAAAAAAATTGAAGAACTCAAGTCAGATATGGCTAATGGAGATAAATTATTTTTTATGTTTGGTTTTGTTCCTGTCAGCAATGTGGCCAAGTTGAAAAGCGAATTGGAAACCCAGTTCGGGGGTAATGTTATAATTCTGGTGGATGATGTAGATAAAGGTGGTTCTACCCTACACCCGCCCACGAAACTTAGCAACATGAAACTTTTCAGACCTTTTGAAACACTGGTAAAAATGTACGGCACTCCGGCTTATTACGAAAAAGATCCTACAATTTTTTTTGGTCTAACTTATATGCTTCTCTTCGGAGCGATGTTTGGCGATGTGGGTCAAGGGTTTATACTGCTTTTTGCTGGTCTTATTTTAGAACTTGCCTTTAAAAAGGAAAGCTTGGGCGGAGTGTTAAGTAGAATAGGTTTAAGCTCCACCGTTTTCGGCTTTATTTATGGGAGTGTTTTTGGCTCTGAGAAAATCATACCACCACTCATCATCAGGCCTATGGCAAATATCAATTATATCTTGATGACTGGAGTAGTTTTTGGTATAGCGCTTATCTTAAGTGCTTATATATATAACATAATAAATTCCGGAATCGAAAAAAACGTAGAACAAGGGCTTTTTAGTAGAAACGGAGTAGCAGGACTTATCTTTTATCTAATATTGCTATATACGATTTTCCGTGTCCTCGTTACTCATTCCAGTATATCCCCAGCATTTATTTATATTATGATTAGCCTTCTTCTTTTGATGGTATTTAAACAACCTTTAGCTAACAAGCTAATCCATGCCGATAAGCTTTACCAAAAATCTCCGGCTAATTACTATACAGAAGAGGGGTTTGGAGTAATAGAAACTTTACTTTCTATAATTTCTAACACTTTATCTTTCATCAGAGTAGGGGCTTTTGCTTTAAACCATGTGGGGCTCTATATAGCCTTTGCCACTATGGCAAGAATGATGTCTAACTCATGGGGTTCTCTGGCGATATTGGTGTTGGGGAATATAATAATTATTGGTTTAGAAGGTCTTATAGTTTTTATTCAGGCTTTAAGGCTGGAATATTACGAGCTTTTTACGAAATACTTTCGGGGAGATGGCATAGAATATGTCCCGGCAAAAATAGAAGTTATATCATCTGTAAGTAAGAGAATAAGTTTATTTTATAAGAAAAGTGTTTTTTGTAATATCGGAAATATATATCTTTATAATATTATAAATTTGAAACGGGGGTCTTAAGAATGTATTATGCAGTAGTGTTTATTGCCATGGCTATCTCAGG
>DPXH01000073.1:0-2163 GCA_003527405.1 Candidatus Sediminicultor tertius
AGACATAAAGGAAATCTGTGCCACCAAATTTTTCATTAAAATAATTCATAATTTTTACTATCTTGCTGCCTGCCCCCATTCTTGATTCAATTGATGATTCAGTCTTGACTCTTGTGCTGAAACCTACAGAAATTATTACAATTATTAATACTGCAATTAACGCTACTTTCTTTTCTTTTAATATCAATTGGCTAAGCAGTCTTAAAAGCCTGGTTACCACATCATTAGATTTATGTGAAAATTTCTTGTGGATTTTAGGGGGTGGAAAAATAGTAAAAAATGAACCTAATAAAAAAGTTGCCAGCACAAAGGCAAAAAATATTCCCATAGTGGAAAAGAATCCGAATTCAGTCATAGGCCTGACAATTGCAGCGGTAAGGGAAAGAAATCCCGCCATAGTAGTAAGTGCACTCATGAGTATAGGGACAAATATATCCCGAATAGTCATATTGACTGCCTTGATAGGGTTAAGATTATGTCTTTCCTCGTAATATCTGCTAATAAAATGGATGCCATAAGCAGTTGCTAAAGATATCATTAATACCGGTATGGCAGAAATCATCATAGTGGCACTTCTGCCGATAGAAGCAACAAAACCCATAACCCAAACGGAAGATAATAAAGCAACTGCAAGTGGTAAAAGCACGCCACGAATACTTCTAAAGCAAAAGAAAAGGATTAATAATACAGTTACTGCGGCAATAATACCCAATCTCATTGTGTTCCATGAACTTTCAGACATTTCTGCCATTATAAAAGGCATTCCAAAATAATGAACCTGTAAGGTTTGACCTTTTATCGGCTCTATTATATTCTTCAACTCTACTGCAAGTTTTTCATCTTCAATGTCTTTCACCGTTTCAACCATTAATAAAGCCACATTTCCATCTTCTGAGATGAATTTTCCTTTTACCAGTTTATCATTTAAGAGAGAAAGTTTAAGCTCCTTAGCTTCTTTATCATTTTCCGGGAATACTTCAACTAAATCTTTTACCTCAAGACCTACATCTGTGGTAATAATTTTAGGCATATTCAGAAAAGAATTTACTGATTTAACAAAAGGTGCTGTTTCTAATCTTTCGGTTATGCTTTTTATCCTCTCGAGATTTTCTAAAGTAAACAGGTCCTCATACTCAAGGGATATCATTGACATATCCATCTGAGAACCACCAAATTTATCGATAACCTCACCATAAAATTTAATATCCGGGTCGTCTTCAGAAATATATTTTGTGATATCATCTTCAATTTTAAGATTTTTTGCTTGTGTTGCGGCGAAAATAGTAATAAGAATTATTAAAATAAATATGGACCAGGCATTTTTAGTAATGAAGTTGGCGAGTTTTTGCATCATCTACTTCTTGCTCCTCTCGAAATTATTAATCGTTTTATATTATAACTGACTGGGAAAATTAAAAACTAAAAACTTAAGAAGCGCCAAGAAGCTTTATATTTCTTACAGGGTGAAAGTCCCTGTTGGGTAAGGTCTAGCCAACCACCCATACCGAGTGTTGCATCAAAATGGGTAACCATTAGATGAAGCGTACACAGGGAAACAGATAGGCCATAGGGAAGACCGTACTTCCTGAAGTGAATTATACAGCCTCGTAAAATAGATTAATGCAGATGGCGACGTTGTTTTAGTAACGGAAGCCTATATAAAAGAATCGCATATGGCGAGATTCTAAGAGGGTCTGTCGGGGTCTTGGCACATGGCATGTCTGTAAAGAGATATAGAGAACTTGGGAGACCCTAAAAGCTCCTTAACATAAGGTAAGTCTACCCAATAGAAAGAGAGGGCGACTGACGGCTTATAGGGATTCGGATCAGCTCATAGTACTTATTTCGAGGAAGGGGCTGACAGAATACGTAGCCTGCAAAGGAAACATTTGCCGGGCAAGTAGGATTGGAGGAACAGATGCAAACCTCACTGCAGGGAATAGCAAAGAAGGCAAAACTGAATAAGAAGTATCGATTCCGTGATCTATATCGGCTTCTAAACGAAGAGAATCTTCTAGATTCTTTAAAATACCTGAACAACAAGGCAGCCTCAGGAGTAGATAAGGTATCAATGAAAGAATTTGAGGCAAATCTACTTACCAATATTCAGGGATTAGTTAAAAGCCTAAAAGAGAAACGGTATCGGGCAAAACTGGTAAGAAG
>DPXH01000073.1:2535-3575 GCA_003527405.1 Candidatus Sediminicultor tertius
ATGGGTGACAAACTGATACAAAAGGCAGTAGCCAGAATACTTAATGCTATTTATGAACAAGACTTTCTTATCTGTAGTTACGGATATCGCCCCACCATTGGAGCAAAAGACGCAGTACGAGAGATAACTACTACCTTAATAAAAGGAAGATATGGTTACATACTGGACGCAGACTTACAAGGATTTTTTGACCATATCAATCACCAGTGGTTACTCAAGATGTTAGAAGAAAGGATTGATGACAAACCATTTATCAACTTAATTGCCAAATGGCTTAAGGCAGGAGTACTCTCTACCGAAGGTAAGATATTACATCCAGTGACAGGGACACCACAAGGGGGGATAGTAAGTCCTCTGCTGGCTAATATTTACTTACATTACGCACTTGACCTTTGGTTTGAAAAGAAAGTGAAGCCAAATTGTAAAGGGGAAGCTTACCTGTGTAGATATGCGGACGACTTTATCTGTGCCTTTCGTTTCAAAGATGATGCAGAGGAATTCTATAAGGCACTAATTAAGAGGTTAGAAAAGTTCGGTCTTTCTCTAGCACCTGATAAGACCAGGATAATAAAATTTAGCCGATTTGAGAAAGATGTCAATAATTACTTTGAATTCTTAGGTTTTGAGTTTCGCTGGGGTATTAGCCGTAAGGGTAAGGATATAATTAAACGGAGAACCTCAAGGAAGAAACTATTAGCAAGTTTGGAAAAGTTTGTCCTATGGTGTCGGAAGTGCAGAAACTTTCGTCTCAGGAAAATCTTTAAACTGCTTAATGCCAAACTAAGAGGTTATTACAACTATTATGGGATTATCGGTAATTTTGCTAGTTTACAGAAGTTTTTCTTCCAAGCGATGAGAATTTTATACAAATGGTTGAATCGTCGTAGCCAGAAACGTAGTTTTTGCTATAATATATTCAACCAGATTACAGAATTTTACAAAATCGAGAAACCAAGAATTACAGAGATTTATCAACCAGTTTAAGATCTTATTAGTTTTACTTTTACGGAAGCGAGTGTTTCTGAAGAGCCCAGTGCGGT
>DPXH01000073.1:3914-5156 GCA_003527405.1 Candidatus Sediminicultor tertius
TGGCTGTCCTACCGTGACAATAAAAAAAGTTTTTTTTCTATGGTTTTATTTGAACGTTTATTAAAAGTCCTATATAATAAATTTATCAAATAAAAAAACGAGGAGGAAATGCTATGAAAAATAAAAGATTTTTAAAGACTTTAAATTACCTGCTTTTGACTACTTTATTTATTCTAGTGCTAACTTTTTCATCACTTGCGGAAACTGCTCCTAATGGGATTATAGGATTTTTAACTGACTGGGGAGAAACAGACTACTTTGTCGGTGCCTGTAAAGGGGTAATGCTCACCATAGAACCAGATTTAAAACTGGTAGACATCTCTCATGGAGTAACTCCTTTTGATATTCAAGAAGGCGCAAACACACTTCTCTATGCTGCCCGAGAGTTTCCTGCTGGTACTGTATTTCTGGCAATTGTAGATCCGGGAGTAGGGACCGAAAGAAAGCCTCTTTTAGTTGTGACCCAAAATGATAGATATTTTATTGCACCGGATAATGGAATATTGACTCTGGTAATAAATGAGATGGGAATTAAAAAGGTTTATGAAATTAAGAATAATGAATATTTCAGGCCCGGAAAAATTTCTAAAGACTTTCACGGAAGAGATATCTTTTCTCCTGTGGCTGCTCATATAGCTTCGGGGGATTCAGTTTCCGAAGTAGGTCCGGAGCTTAATCCGAAAGATCTGGTAATGTTGCCCATTAAGAAATCCAAGGTTGAAAATAAGACAGCAATCGGTTATGTGGTTTATATTAATCAGTATGGAAATATAATAGTGAATATTACCCAGGATGACTTTGATGCGCTGGGCATCAAACTTGGAGATGATGTCAATGTAAAAATAGGCGACAAGACTCAAAAGATTAAAGTCGGAACAACTTATGGAGATGTCCCTGAGGGAGATTGGGTGTGTTTTATTGCCTGTAACGATGTTCTCGAAATTGCCATAAACTGGGGGAATGCCAATGAATTCTTCCAGACCGAACTGAATAGTATTGTAGAACTTAAAAAATAAATTCACAAATAGAAATTGGTTTTTAATATTGGGCAGGAACAATAATTATTTTCGGGTAATTATTTTTCTGCCCATTTCTGTCATTGTGAAACCCATTACTCATTACGGGCAGACACAAGGTCTGCCCCTACATATTATATCTTATAGGTTTATTCATGCGATACTTAATACCATCTTATCTTCTGATTCCTTTAATCTATTTTCTTAACTAGTGCCTTGTTAAATA
>DPXH01000047.1 GCA_003527405.1 Candidatus Sediminicultor tertius
AAATGGCTGGTCCTTCTTACTTAAAAGAGATGCTAAAAACAATCCATTAGTCCTCTGAAAACAGAGATTGTTTATGAGGGATCTCTTGTGTTTTAATAATGTTATCGTTAAAGAGGTTGGAATTATTATTTTGTTTCTACCTCCTATAAGGAACGTTATTGGACTAAAGAGAAATAATAACGAAAAGGAGGTAGGAAATATGGAAGGTAGTAAATTATACGTAGGGAATCTTAAGTACTCTGTAACTAATGATCAATTGAATGAACTTTTCTCCGCTTATGGTGAAGTTAAGAGTGTTAACATCATCGAAGGAAAAGGCTTTGGATTTGTAGAAATGTCTTCTTCGGAAGAAGCTGAAAAAGCCAAAGATGCTTTGAATAATACCGATTTCGAAGGTCGTCCTTTGAAGATTGACGAAGCCCGCCCACCGAGACCAAGAAGCGAATATCGCAGATACTAATTTAGTATTTTACCATTAATATATTAAAAAATGGGCCAGCCATTTTAAATATATTTAAAAAATAGAATAATACAATAGGGGAGCTTGTTAAGGCTGAGAGTGTTTTTAATAAACAGACCCTTATAACCTGATCTGGGTAATGCCAGCGGAGGGAATTAAAACAACAACGTTTTGATTAAACCGCGGTTCTGATTAAAAGATCAGGTCTGCGGTTTTTTATTTGAAATAATTTAATTTAAAAGAGAGGGAGATTTATAATGAAAAGAAATCAAATAAGGATTATGACAGAAATTGGTATGGCGGTGGCATTAGCTGCTATTTTTAATTTTATTGTTTTGTGGAGGATGCCTCAAGGAGGGTCGGTTAATCTCGAAATGCTGCCGATTTTAATTATAGCTTTGCGCTGGGGAGCTGGCCCGGGTATGATGGCTGGAGTAGTATATGGTTTAGTTCAATTAGCCCTTGGTCCTTTCATTGTTCATCCAGCACAACTGGTATTAGATTATCCTTTACCTTATATGCTGGTCGGATTAGCAGGAATATTCTCAAACAAGATTAATTTAAAGGCAAAGGGCAGCACATATGGCTGGCTATTATTAGCTGTTCTTACTGGTGGACTGGGAAGGTTTATTAGCCACTTCCTTTCCGGGGTTATATTTTTTGCTCAGTATGCTCCGGAAGGTCAAAGTCCATGGGTATATTCAGCTATATATAATGTTAGTTATCTTTTGCCATCACTGTTGTTAAGCTATATAATTATAATACCATTAATAAAGATTCTGGTAATTAGTGAGAGTGAAAACCAAAGATAAAAGGATAATTTATGTCAATAATGAAAGTGGTTGTTGCCTTAAACGGAGAGTTAAAAGGGAATAAGGAAGGATATAAGAAACTAATCGGAGGAAAAGATGTGTTTTTTATTGCAGCTGATGGCGGAGCCTTATTATTAGAGAGCATAGGTTTTTTGCCCGATGTGATTATAGGTGATTTTGATTCGCTCACTAAGGCGCAATATCAACGTTATGAAAAATTGGGAGCTAAAATTATAAAATGCCCTGTTGAAAAGGACGAAACTGATGGTGAACTGGCACTCCAATATTGTCAGGAAAGAGGTTTTAATAATATTATTATTATTGGTTTTGCAGGGGGGCGATTAGATCAGCAGTTAGCCAATATCTTTCTTCTGGAATATGCCTTTAGAAATGGAATGACCGCATTTATTAAGGAACCAGGTCTGGAAATGGGGATAATAGAAAGAGAAAAAATATTTTTTCGAAAAATAGGTGCCGGGCTTTCTTTGATTCCCTTAGATGAAGAGGTTACCGGTGTTACTGTAACGGGATGTAAATATTTGCTCGAATCAGGAAACCTATTAAGATATAAGACCAGGGGAATTAGCAATATAATTGAGCAGGAAGAAGCTGTTATTACCGTTGAGAAAGGTCTATTATTATATGTTCTGAATAAGAACATGTCTTCTTTTTCTGTTATTAAATAGAATTTATTATAGGATAGATACAGTGATTCAGGGGATAGTTCTCTGAATCAATAATTTAAAAAATAAATAATGCTATAGGGGAGCTTATTAAGGCTGAGAGTGTTTTTAGTAAACAGACCCTTAGAACCTGATCTGGGTAATGCCAGCGGAGGGAATTAAAACAACAACGTTTTGATTAAACCGCAGTTTTGATTAACAGATCAGGTCTGCGGTTTTTTTATTTTGAATAGCTTAATTTAGACGGTATAAATTAAGCTATTGAGAATTAAAATCTTTTTGAGGAAGTTATTATAGAGATATTAAAAAAATATTACGTATGGGAGAAATTAAAATGAATTATTGTACACAAATGGAAGCAGCTAAAAAAGGTTTAATAACAGAAGAAATGAGGCAGGTTGCTGCAGAAGAAGGCATGCTTCTTGAGTTGTTAGAAGAAAGAATTTCAGTGGGGAGAATAGTAATCCCTGCAAATAGAAATCATAAGAAGTTAAAAGCAGTTGGTATAGGTGAAGGCCTTAGGACAAAGATTAATGTTAACCTGGGGTCTTCAGGAGATTGTCATAATTTAGAGGAAGAAGTAAAAAAAGTAAAAGAAGCTATCAGATTAAAAGCAGATTCAATAATGGATTTAAGTACCTATGGCAATACCGGAGAGTTTAGAAGAAAGATAGTTGAAGTATCTCCTGCAATGATAGGTACTGTACCCGTTTATGATGCAGTAGCGAAATATTGTAAAGATATAAAAGATATTACTGTAGATGAATTTTTTAAGGTGGCAGAGGAGCACGCAAAAGATGGAGTGGATTTTCTTACCATCCATGCCGGGCTCAATAAAATAGCGGTAGAGAGGATAAAGAGGAATAAAAGACTTACTAATGTGGTAAGCAGGGGAGGAAGTATACTTTTAGAATGGATGGAAAAAAATGATAAAGAAAATCCTTTTTATGAACATTTTGATAGACTCTTAGAAATATGTAAAAAATACGATGTAACTATAAGTTTGGGAGATGGATTGAGGCCGGGTAGCATTAATGATTCTACAGATATTCCTCAAATACAGGAGTTGATATTTTTGGGAGAATTAAGCAAAGTTGCTTGGGGAGAAAATGTACAGGTAATGATAGAAGGGCCAGGGCATCTGCCCTTAGATGAAATAATAGCCAATGTGAAGTTAGAGAAAAAATTATGTCATGGTGCACCTTTTTATGTTTTAGGCCCCATAGTAACAGATATAGCACCTGGATATGATCATATAACTTCCGCTATAGGGGGAGCAATAGCTGCAAGTTACGGAGCGGATTTTTTATGTTATGTTACTCCGGCGGAACATCTAAAACTTCCTACTCTAGAAGATGTAAAAGAGGGGATAATTGCTGCGAAGATAGCAGCACATGCTGCAGATATTGTTAAAGGAGTAAAAGGTGCAAAAGAATGGGATTATGAAATGAGTGAAGCAAGGGCTAAATTGGATTGGGAGAAGATGTTAAAATTATCAATTGACCCGGAGAAGGCTAAAAAATATAGAGAGGAATCCCAACCCAAAGATGAGAAAGTATGTACAATGTGTGGGGATTTGTGTGCTTTAAAAAGGAGTAGAGAAGTCATTGAAGGCTAATAAAGGAAAAATTTATAAGTTAGCAAGATTAAGGAGGCAACTAATTGGAAGAAAAATCTATTTTAAGAAAAATTATTTTAACTGGGTTATTTGCAGCTATTGCCATTATTTTATCCGGAATTTATTTTCCGTTTGGTCCTACCAAATGTTTTCCTTTTCAACACGCAGTAAATGCAGTTTGCGGTGTGTTGTTAGGTCCATGGTATGCAGCGCTTAGTGCTATAATTTCAGGAATAATTAGAAATATGTTGGGGACAGGTACTATTTTCGCTTTCCCGGGAGGAATACCTGGGGCATTAGTGGTGGGAATTGTTCATCGTTTTTGGCCTAAAGATTATGCTGCTTTTGCCGAACCTTTAGGGACTGGTCTCATAGGCGCATTCATAAGTGCTTATCTTATTGCTCCATGGATTGGAAAAAACATGCCTTTTCTTGCTTTTCAAATGGCCTTTTTAGCCAGCTCTATACCTGGTAGCATATTAGGTTTTTTAGCTTTACGAATTTTACGTAAGACAGAAATTGTAAAGTTTTTATTGGATTATAATAAATAGAATGTGGATAGGTTCATCAATACCAAGTATGATTGTAGCAGGCGCTTTATATTTGATAATTATGAAAAAGACCAAAAGGAGATAACTAATGAATAGAAAGACAGGTATTAGTGAAATAAATTTAGGGAAAAAAATATTTGAAATAATAGAGAGGATTCGTCAGGAAAGACCCTTAATCCATAATATTACCAATATGGTAGCGATGAATGATTCTGCTAACATTATCTTAGCTATTGGGGGTCTTCCGGTAATGGCTCATGCCCAGGCAGAAGTAAGAGAAATGGTGCGTGTTGCCGGGGCATTAGTATTAAATATTGGTACCTTAACCTCTGAACAGATTGATTCAATGATTGCTGCTGGGGAAGAAGCAAATAATTTAAAAAAACCAGTGGTACTTGACCCAGTAGGAGCAGGGGCAACCCATCTGCGCACAGAGAGTGCCCTTCGTCTACAGGAAAGGGTTAAACTTGATATAGTTAGAGGAAATCATGCGGAGATTTCTATTTTGGCGGGCCTTAAAGGGAATATAAAAGGGGTGGAATCAGTTGGTAGTGGGAAAAATGCTGTTGAGGTAGCCCGGTCTTTAGCCCGTAAACATAATCAGGTGGTAATAATTACTGGTAAACAGGATATAGTTACTGATGGTAAGACGGTGATAGAGATAAACAATGGTTCTCCAATGCTGGGGACTATCACCGCCACTGGTTGTATGGTGACCTCTTTGATCGCAACATTTGCTGCAGTATGTGATGATTATATTATGGCTTCCACCGGGGCTCTGGTCTGTTTTGGGTTAGCCGGAGAAAGGGCAGCGGTAAAAGCCCAGGGTCCAGGTAGTTTTAAAGTAAATTTATTTGATGAAGTATACAATTTGAATGAGGAAATAATCTGTAAGGGTTTGAAGGTGAATATTTATGAATTATAACCTCTATATAATTACCGATCAGAGAATTTCTCATGGCAAGTCTCATTTGGAAGTTGCCGAAGCTGCTCTTGCGGGGGGAGCGACAGTTATTCAATTTCGAGATAAAGAAATGAAAGATTCAGAGGCTGTTGTAGCTTGTCGGGAGATTTATAAATTAACTAAGAAAAAAGGTGTATCTTTTATAGTGAATGACCGAGTAGAAATAGCAAAAGCAGTAGATGCTGATGGTGTTCATTTGGGGCAAGAGGATATGTCTTTTGGTTCAGCCAGAAAGATATTAGGTAAAGAAAAAATAATTGGGATTTCAGCAGAGACGGTTGAGCAGGCTCTAAAGGCAGTAGAAGGAGGTGCAGATTACTTAGGAATAGGCCCGATATATCCCACGACTACTAAACCTGATGCAGGTAAAGCATTAGGAATAGCCAAATTAAAAGAAATTAGAAAGTCGGTAAATATCCCTATTGTAGCTATCGGCGGCATTAATGAGAATAATTTAGAAGAAGTACTAAAGGCAGGAGTTGATGGGGTAGCGGTTATTTCTGCAGTAGTTAGCGCTCCCGATATAATCAAAGCTTGCCGAAAATTAAAAAATAAAATAGAATATATCAAAAAGCGTAAAACATAAATTGCAAAACGTAAAACTATATGCCAAAGCTAAAAACTGAGAAAAAAGTTTTAAATTTTGAATTATGGTTTTTTGTTTTTCGCTTTAAGTTTCTAGTTTTAATATTAGCTATTCATTATCGACTATATACTAGAAAAAAGGCGGTAAAATAATGAAAATTTCAGAGATTGGTGAATTTGGATTAATTAATCGAATAAGTAAAGATACTATCGTTAACCCTAAAAATATCTTATTAGGTATAGGAGATGATTGTGCTGCTTATTATACTTCTACTGATAAAATAGTCCTGGCTACCTGTGATATGTTGGTGGAAAATATCCATTTTACTCTTTCCACTTGCTCTCCCCGACAATTAGGTAAAAAAGCAATAGCAGTTAATATAAGTGATATTGCCGCAATGGGAGGAATTCCCCGCCAGGCACTGCTCTCTTTAGGATCTTCTTCTGATACTTCTGTTGAATTTATTGATCAATTAGCTGATGGGATGAAAGAGGAAGCCAAATTGTTTGAGGTTAATATAGTCGGTGGAGATACAGTTCGTTCACCTTTAGGATTAGTAATTAATGTAACTTTAATCGGAGAAGTGGAACCCGAGTTAATAGTTAGAAGAAGTACTGCAAAACCAGGTGATTTGATAATGGTTACTGGAGAATTAGGGGGTTCTGCTGCTGGATTAAGTTTATTATTGGAAGAAAAAAAATATTCCTCGGTTCCTTTAAATATTGCCGAAGAGGTAAAATCGGCTCATCTTTCTCCTACCCCCCGGATAAAAGAGGGAAGAATTATAGCCAGAGAAAGATTAGCTAACTCAATGATTGATATTAGTGATGGTTTAGCAAGTGATTTAATCCGAATATGTGAAGCAAGCACGGTAGGAGCAAAGGTTTATGCTTCTAAGATTCCCATTCTTTCTGCAGCAAAAGAAGTAGGGAGATTAATAAAAAAGGATCCCCTTGATTTGGCTCTTTATGGCGGGGAGGATTATGAATTATTATTTACTGTTTCTCCTAAGGAAGCAGACAATATTATTAAATTATTAAAAAAAGAATTAAACGCTAAAGTATCGGTAATCGGTGAAATTAGAGAAGAGAAAGAAGGTATTAAATTAGAAAATTTACAGGGAAAAGTGGTTGATCTTCAACCTAAAGGCTACAATCATTTTAGGAGGTAATTACAATGAAGATAGTTTTAACTATTGCTGGGTCGGATTCGGGTGGAGGAGCAGGTATCCAGGCAGATTTAAAAACCTTTTCTGCCCTGGGAGTTTATGGAATGAGTGTTTTAACCTCTATTACTGCTCAGAATACTTTAGGAGTACAGGGCATCCATGATCTTCCTCCTAATTTTGTAGGTTTGCAGATTGATTCGGTAATGCAAGATATAGGGGCTGATGCGGTAAAGATAGGAATGTTATCTAATGCCCAGATAATTAAGATAGTAAGTGAGAAGATCAAGGAATATAAGGTAAAAAATCTGGTTATTGATCCAGTTATGGTAGCCAAAGGTGGGAATCGTCTGCTCAAAGAAGATGCAGTAGAGGCGTTAAAACAGGAATTAATCCCTTTGGCTACGGCAGTTACTCCCAATCTTATGGAAGCAGAAGTTCTATCAGGTTTAAGGATTCAAAATATTGAAGATATGAAAGAAGCAGCTCGAAAGATCTATAACTTGGGACCAAAGAATGTTTTGATAAAAGGGGGACATCTTTTATCTAAAGAGGCGATAGACCTTCTATTTAATGGTAACAATTTTAAAGAATTTAAGGCAGAAAGGATTAATACTAAAAATACTCACGGGACAGGCTGCACCCTTTCTTCTGCTATTGCTGCAGGACTGGCTCAAGAAAAAGGAATAGAAGAAGCAGTAGATATTGCTAAAAAGTATATTACTTTAGCTATTAAAAATTCCTTAAATATTGGTCACGGTCATGGTCCACTCAATCATTTAGTCCATCTGTAATTATCTTTTAACAAATTTTATCAATAACGACGGGGTGGATAAATCCGCTCCGTTTATTTTTCTAACTATACATCTGTATCTGTAAGAGATTCCTCAGAAAATCCCTCTTTAAATCCATCATCAACTTATGCAGCAATATTATAAAAACAAAAAAGTTTGTAGAAGAAAAAAAATAAGTGTAAAATATTAAAT
>DPXH01000025.1 GCA_003527405.1 Candidatus Sediminicultor tertius
TTCTGCAGCCAAATAATTTATTAACCCTTCCTTCTATATCTCTTTTATTTAATAAAATAGTTGGTGATCCGTAAAAGGAATAATCTTTAAAATTCTCTTTAGTTACTTCTATTAGCTTGATAGAGGTAGAAATATTCAACTTCTTTAGAGCATCTTTTACTTGTTCTGCTGACTTATTATAGTTCGGGCAATCTCTAAAATATAAAATTTCTATATCTATATTTTTGGGCATCAAAATGCCAGCGGTCTTTGGTTGTAAGCCCATTAATTTTTTAATAGCTTCTGAAGTCTTCCCTTTTGCCCTTGATTCCAAATATCGCCCCATGGTAAGAAAGGTAGCTAAAAAAATTGCTGTCTCATAAAATAAAAATCTACTGGAAAGTATAAAATTAAAAGTAGCCAAAAGACTTGCTACAAAAGCAACTCCTATCCCCATAGAATACATTACATCCATATTTAAACTCTTATTTTTTAAAGAACGATAAGCAGCACTAAAAATAGGATGGCTTATATAAATAAAAGCAGGAGTTGAAATAAGCAACATTGAATAAGCCATTGAAATAGGTAAATTAATAGGAATATACATAAGAATCATCAAAAAAGTACCGGTAGTGAATCCTACAATAATTCGGTTGCGTTTTTCTTTTAGATCCTTCTCCCTTGTAACTTTTTCAAAATCTTCTGTTTTTTCTCCTTCTATACCTAAAAATTGATATCCGGTTTTTTCAATAGTGCTTTTCATATCCGCTTTTGTAACCATATTTTCATTATAAGTTACATAGACTTTTTCATCAGCAAGATTAACATTAACCTCTACGATCCCATCCAAATTTTGTAGTGAATTTTCTATTGTTTTTACGCAAGTAGCACAAGTCATTCCTCCAATTTTTAGAACGACTTTTTCGTTTATTATTTGGTAACCTGCGTCCTTTATGGCTTTGCCTAAATCAGTAAACTTTAGCTTTAAAAAGTCATATTCTACTGCAACGCTCTCGTTTCCAAGATTCACTTGTGTATCAATAACACCATTCAGATTTATCAATGACTTCTCAATTGTTGTAGCACACATTGCACAAGTCATTCCAGAAATCTTAAGTTCAATTTTTTTTCTGTGGTCCAAAGCCATAATTTTCCCCTTAAACAACTAAATTTTATTTTTCAAATACAACTTTTTATGGAGGACATTTGCCGCATATTGACCTGAATAAGTTAGTGCTTAAATATCTATCTCCCCGATCAGGTAAAATTACTACGATTATTCCAGAATCCATCTTTTTGGCTATGCGCAAGGCTCCTACTACTGCAGCACCACTGGACATGCCTACAAAAATACCTTCTTTTGTGGCCAGTAATCTGGTTACCTCGTAAGCCGGGTCATCTTCAACGGTAATTTTCTCATCTAATTTTTCTGAATGGTATATCTTGGGGACAATTGACTCTTGCATATTTTTTAGCCCCTGTATTTTATTTCCTACCGTTGGTTCAACTCCTACAACTTTAATTTGCGGCTTCTTTTCCTTGAGATATTTACCCGTCCCCATTAAAGTTCCTCCGGTCCCCATACCTGCTACAAATACATCTATTTCTCCCTTAGTTTGCAAAAATATCTCTGGCCCGGTGGTCTCATAATGAGCAAGAACATTATTCTCATTTTCGAATTGATTGGGCATATAATATTTATCAGGCTCTTCGGTAATGAGCTGATGAGCCTTCCTGATGGCACCATCAGTCCCCTCATTTGCCGGAGTAAGCACTGCTTCAGCCCCAAAGGATTCAATAATCCGACGCCTTTCTAAACTCACACATTCAGGCATACAAAGTTTTACTTTGTATCCCCTGGCTGCTCCTATCATTGCCAGGGCAATTCCAGTATTTCCTGAAGTAGGTTCAAGTATTATTTTTCCTCTGGTAAGTTCTCCTGACTCCTCTGCTTTTTTGAGCATATAATAGGCAGGACGATCTTTAACTGAACCACCAGGATTACTCCCTTCAAGCTTACCAAAAATTCTTACTTTTGAATTTCCATTTAGATTATTTAACTCGACAAGTGGTGTATTGCCGATAGCTGATAATAGGTTCATAATTTTCTCCTAAACATCTTTTCATTTGTTAATTTTTTGTAGATATTCTATATCTTGTATAAGGGATTAGTTAACTTTTCAAAGCTTTTTTCATTTTTTCAAATTCTTTTTCGGTAATCTCTCCCTTTGCAAATCGTTCTTTGATAATATCTAAGGAAGTTTCGCTAAATCCTCCAGTATATCTATTGGATCTTGTATTTATAACGATAAAATAAATTATCAATCCAATAACAATTGCAAACATAAACATTGTAAATATTCCTCCTCCATGTCCAAAATTCATCATTTGATTCCACCCCCATGTAAATCCACAGCCCTCTACATCGGCAAATGCAAGAACTGGAAACATAAATAATATTATAAAAACCATAATCAATATTCTCATAAATCTCACCTCTTTTGTTTATCTAATATTCGCGAAATAG
>DPXH01000125.1:0-428 GCA_003527405.1 Candidatus Sediminicultor tertius
GGGGGATTATAAATTTCTGTTAGTCTTAAAGGATGTTTTTTCTGGAAAGACCACTGAGGTAACTATTGATTTCACGGTTGTAGAGTAAACTCTGTAGACAAGCAAACAGTAGGATACAGTAATAAGTAATATGTAATAAGTAACTCGGGGCGGATAAATTCGCCCCTTTTTTTAGTTTGCTGTATAATTGAATTAGTTGAATAGACAGGCGAGACGCCTGTCCTACGTGGCTTCTGATTCCTGAATTTTCTCTCTTTTCCTTCCTTTACTAAATACTATTTATTAATTGGAATTAAGCATAGAAATTTTAGAGTATCAGAGCCGGTATTTTTGAACTGATGTTTCTCTTCGGGAGCAACATAGACTACTGTCCCGCTCTTAAGTTTGGTCTCTTTTTCCCCATCGTTAGCTACTCCTTCACCTTCTAA
>DPXH01000125.1:831-3254 GCA_003527405.1 Candidatus Sediminicultor tertius
CCTCATAGCAAAGTTCGGGGCTTTATCTTTATCAGAAATAAGCCACCTTACTTTAACATCTTTTACATCTTCAAAATCTACAGCTTCGGCTTTAACTTCTTTATAATCTACTATCTTCATTTTTTTCTCCTTTTTCTATTTTTTTGTTAAATATTTTAACGGATAAATATAAAATATATCTACTTTTCAAATCAGACAGGCGAGCCAGTCCTCGTGAAAACGGGGAACGCCTGTCCTACGAAATTAGAATTATGTTTCCTCTTAAATCTTTTCGCTTAAGGAATTTTTAACAATTGGGTAAAAATCTTCTTCTTTTTCAATTATTGGGATGTTTTGTTTGTGTGCTTCCTCTTTTTGAATATCAGTTGCGTAGCTCCAACCGGCTAAAAAAACTTTTATTCCTAAAGGACTGGTCTGAATTAAATGACTTACCTGATCATCTACAAAATATATTTCTTCAAATTTGACATTATATAATTTCGCAATCTGCTTCATCTGCTCGGATTTGTCTTCACCATATCTCTTATCCAAAATATCTTCTTTTTTAATTTCGAACCCAAGGTATTCTGGTGTAAAACACTTAGCGATAGCCCTACGCCTGTTGGAAGTGGCAATAATAACTTTAGTTCCCTCTTCTAACAATTTACTTATATCTTTAGTAATTTTTGGAAAAGCTGATTCTAATTTAAACCAGGCTTTAAAATCCATCGCCTGTATCCTATCCCGCTCTTTATAAAATTCTTGATGAAAATCTTCAAACTTAAAGTCAACTGTTTCCCTGTAGACATCAAATTCTTCTTGACTTGTAATTAATTTTTTCTCTTCTAATAACTTAATAATTAGGCCATAATCATTGGCTCCTCGTATATACGGCCTCATTATTCTATAATGCTTTACTTCTTTTTTATATCTTTTCTTTATATTCTCCCAATTTTCAAAAGTAAAAGACTCTCCCCCAAAAAAATTCTTTCTCTTTCGTTTATAAACCTGAAAATAAGCATTGTAACTCACAAAAAGGCACTCCCAGACACTATCTACAATTACTCCATCGAAATCTAAAGCTAATATTTTCAACTATATGCTCCTTTAATCTGTTTAATTTTGTTAAAGATAATCCTCTCGTACAGGATAAAAAAAGTCCATTACCTTGGTGTTTGGTTCTAAAGGGATAACTTCATGTTCTACATTGGAAGGAATTACCACCCCTTCTCCTACTTTTAAAATTTTACTCTCTCCTCCAGCAATCATTTTCATAGAACCCGCTACCATTACGGTAGTTTGTTCATGGGGATGTTTATGTTTAGGCATAATAGCGGTATTTGGACCAAATTCAAAAAAGGTTACCATCGTATTTTTATTTGCCACAGCTCTTATAGTAGAATCATCTAAGACTTTTTTTGCTTTTAGTTCACTTACTTTAAAAAAATTTGCTTTTTCCATTATTGTTTTTCTCCCTCGCATTCATAATTTTTTTTATTTATCATCAGTAATTTCTTTAAAATTTTAGTTGAAATTAAGACCTTAATTTTAAAACTTCTTCCAAAGCTTCCCGGTGAGATTGAAAAGCCAGGTGAGGAAGTTGATTAACTGCAAAAAATTCTGCTTCTTCCGCATCATCACCGGCACGAAGTTTCCCTCCCGAAATTTCTACTTCATAAATTATGGTAACCAAATAACCGTGAATTTCGCTATTATTGGAATAAACTCCTATCAACTTCTTCGGTTTTCCTTTTACCCCGGTCTCTTCGGCCAATTCCCTCAAAGCCGCTTCTACAGGACTTTCATCTAATTCCATAAACCCGCTGGGCAGTGCCCACTCACCTTTACGAGGGTCTATTTTCCTTTTGATTAATAATATTTTGCCTTCATTATCTCTGGCTATCGCTGCCACTACCGGAGTAGGATTTTCGTAATATATCTTCCCACACCTCGAGCAATACAATCTTTCTCTTCCTTCCAATATCTTTCTGACTAATTTATAACCACAATAAGGACAAAATTTTATAGATAAATTACTTTTCATCTATTGCTAACTCCTTTTAGGGCAGACGCAAGTTCTTCCCCTAATTTTTCAATAAACCCTCCTGGGCAAAACTGGTATAATTATCCTCTCCCAATATTATATGATCCAGCACTTTTATTCCGACCAGTTCACAGGCTCCCGCCAGGCGCTCAGTAATATCCAAGTCATTTTTACTGGGATTTGATTCCCCACTGGGATGATTATGTAAAAATATAACCGAGGCGGCAGATTCTTTGATTATCTCCTTTAATACCTCACGAGGATGAACTATGCTTTCCGTTAAACTGCCTACCGAAATATCAATATCCTTAATAATCTTATTCTTTACATCTAATAATACAACTTTAAATTTTTCCTTCTTTAAATCTCTCACACATGGTCCGTAATAATTTACTAAATC
>DPXH01000039.1 GCA_003527405.1 Candidatus Sediminicultor tertius
CCCCTTGTTATTATGACGATTTTGCAGCCGTTCTTTTAGCAGAAAAATATTTTAAAATTAATCGTTAATATTTGGTTAGCGTATAGCGTACAGCGTTTAGCGTATAGTTTTGAGCAAAAAGGTGTTTCAAATGTAGCAACACGGCGCGCCGTGTTGAATTAAAAAGACACAATGCATCGTGTTTCTAATTAAAACTAAAAAGTTAAAGCGAAAAGCGAAAAACCATAATTCAAAACTCAAAACCCTTTTCTGTATTACGTTAAATTGTTTTATTTCTTATTCTATTTCTATTTCTATTTTTCGCGAGATACGAGATACTAGATACGAGATACGAAATATGTTTTGCAAGATGAGTTGACAATTTTGTAAATTAAAGAACAAGATTATATTATATTTATACGGAGGGGAAAAATGACTCGAGTAAAAGTTTTTACCAATATTTTAAAAGCTAATGATAGCATAGCTCAAAAAAACAGAGAGATATTTAATAAAAATAAAGTTTATACCATTAATTTAATGAGTTCTCCCGGGTCCGGAAAGACCAGCCTTTTGGAAAGAACCATAGATTCATTGAAGAATGAATTAAAAATTGCAGTTATAGAGGGAGATCTTCAAACTACTAATGATGCTGAGAGGATAGAAAAATATAATATTCCGGTGACTCAAATAAATACTGACGGAGCCTGCCATCTTGATGCTAATATGGTAGATGGTGTATTGGGCAACTATAATTTTAAAGAAACGGACCTTTTTGTTATTGAAAATGTGGGCAATTTAGTCTGTCCGGCGGGATTTGATTTAGGGGAAGATGATAGGGTAGTGATGGTGAGTATACCCGAAGGGGACGATAAGCCTATAAAATATCCGGTGATGTTCCGCAAAGCAAGTGTGGTTTTGATAAACAAGATTGATTTATTAGCTTATACAAATTTTAATATGGATAAAGTAAAGAAAGATGCATTAAACATTAACCCCAATTTAAAGATATTAGAAATTTCTTGTAAGACCGGAGAAGGTTTAGATAACTGGTTCGATTGGCTAAGAGAACAGGTGAAAAAAAAGAGATGAAAATTAGAAAAAATATAATTATCAAAGGCATTGTCCAGGGGGTCGGGTTCCGACCCTTTATTCATAAATTAGTACAAAATTACCATCTATCAGGTTGGGTCCTTAATTCAAACCAGGGCGTGGAAATGGATATTGAGGGGAAAACGGAAGAATTAAATAATTTTATTAGTGACATAAAAAAGAAACTTCCTCCTTTAGCCAGGATTGAAAAGATAGAAGTAAATCAACTTCCCTTAGTGGGTTATAAAGGATTTTACATCAAGAAGAGCATAGTTAAAGAAGAGGACGGTTTTGTATTAATATCCCCGGATATAAGCATATGCGAAGACTGCCTGCAAGAATTATTCGACCCTCATAATCGACGTTTCCGTTATCCCTTTATAAATTGTACTAATTGTGGTCCTCGCTTTACCATTATAAAAGATATTCCCTATGATCGCGAGAAGACTACTATGAGTATTTTTAAAATGTGCCCACAGTGTCAAAACGAGTATGAAAACATAGAGGATAGAAGATATCATGCTCAACCAAATGCCTGTGCTGATTGTGGTCCGCAGATATCTCTTTACCAAAATAAAATAAAATTAGAAGGCATTGATCCTATAGAAAAAGCTGTTAAACTCTTAAAAGAGGGGAAAATTGGTGCGATTAAGGGGTTGGGAGGTTTTCACCTGGCCTGTGATGCAACCAACAATAAAGCAGTTGCAAGATTGCGTCGGTTAAAAAATAGAGAGGCTAAACCCTTTGCTCTAATGTCTTTCGATTTAAAAAAGATTAACCGATACTGTGAAGTTAAAAAGAAAGAAGAAGAATGGTTAATAAATCAGTCCCGTCCCATTGTACTTTTAAAGAAAAAGAAAAACAATTTAATTTCTCCTTTAGTAGCACCAAATAATAATTGTTTAGGAGTAATGTTGCCTTACACCCCTCTTCATTATCTTTTATTAAAAGATAATTTTACCGCTTTAATAATGACCAGCGGAAACATTGCCGATCAACCGATAATCGGTGATAATCAGGAAGCCTTAGAGAAATTAGACAGGATAGCTGATTTTTTTCTTCTCTACAATAGAGATATATTTAACCGCTGTGATGATTCTGTATTAAAGATTATAAATGGCGATAACGTGTTTTTTCGAAGAGCAAGAGGATATGTACCTCATCCCATAATTCTTGATTTTAAATTAAAGGAAGTATTGGCTTTGGGCGGGGAATTAAAAAATACCATCAGTTTTTCTAAGGAAAATTATGTTTTTCTAAGTCAATATTTAGGAGATTTAAAGAGTGTAGAAACTTTAAATTTTCTTAAAAAATCTATAGTAAGTTTGAAGAAAATGTTTAGAACAAACTCAGAAATTATTGCCTGTGATTTACACCCTGATTATCTTTCTACAAAATACGCAGAAGAAATTGGGATTGAAAGAGGAATAAAAGTAATCAAGGTTCAGCATCATCATGCCCACATAGTAAGTTGTATGGCTGAAAACAATATTAAGGGCAAAGTGATTGGGGTGGCTTATGATGGAACCGGTTATGGAGATGATGGTAATATTTGGGGAGGAGAATTTTTACTGTGTGATCTTAAAAAATATTCTCGAATAGGCCACTTAAAATATTATCCCTTACCCGGAGGAGATAAGGCTATTGTAGAACCCTGGAGGATGGCATATAGTTATTTATATTCTATATACGGCCCAAAGGCAAAAACGCTCGATATAGATTTTACTCGCAGAATGGATTATGATAAATTATCAATTATCGAAAAGATGATCGATAAAAATATAAATTCTCCGCTTACTTCCAGTTGCGGACGTCTCTTTGATGCAGCATCTTCGTTAATTGGGATAAGAGATGAGATAAGTTATGAGGGACAGGCTGCTATGGAATTAGAATCGTTTTGTTTATCCGGGACAAAAGAGAGCTATAAATTCCGAATCTATAAAGAAGGAGAGGAATTTATTGTTGACCCTCAAGAAATTTTTATAGATATAATTAAAGATCTTAAAGAGGGAATCGACAAAAAGGTAATCGCTGCCAAATTTCACAATACGGTAGCAGAGTTTACTCTTAATTTATGTGGTAAAATAAAAAAAGATACCGGAATTAATGAAATTGCTTTAAGCGGAGGGGTATTTCAAAATAAATATTTAACCGAAAAAGTTATATTCTTATTAGAAGATAAAGGGTTTAAAGTATATATCCAGAGAAAAGTCCCTCCTAATGATGGTGGAATATCTCTAGGACAGGCGGTTGTAGCGGGAAGTAAATAACGTATCGAGTATCGCGTATTGCGTATCGCGTAAAATACAATAATAAGTGATGTGTAATGAGTAATTAGTTACAAGTTACGGGTTACAAGATATATTAGTTAGCTAGTTACTGGTTGGTTAATTAGTTTAATACTAAATCCCTAACCAACTAACCGGGTAACTAAGTAACTAACTAAATTAATCGGTGAATTGAAGAATCGGTCAATTGATTAATTATATTATCTTGTATCTTGTGTTTAAAACTAACGACTATTCACTATTCACTAACGACTAACTAAGAGGAGGAAAAAAGAATGTGTCTTGCAATACCAGGAAAAGTTAAGAAAATATTCGATGACCATACTGCTGAAATAGAAATCGGGGGAATTGTTAAGAATGCGAGTTTAGAACTAATTCCTC
>DPXH01000157.1 GCA_003527405.1 Candidatus Sediminicultor tertius
CCCTATAAAAATATATTTATAACCTTTGCTATTCATATCATTAATAGAAAATTCTTCCGATACCCCAAATTTGAAATCCACACCGAGTGCTTTAATAATGGAAATATCTGTTTCAATGGCAGAGGCAGGAATTCTGAAATTAGGCAGTACATGGGTTATTACACCACCAGGAGAATCCTGTTTCTCAAATACAGTCACCTTAAATCCGGCTTTAGCCAGAAAGAAAGCTGCAGATAGTCCTGCTGGTCCCGCTCCGATAATCGCAACTTTTGTATCCAGCTGCTCAGTAGTAACACGGCTTTTAGTATCGTAGGTGGTTTTTCCCTGCTCAGCAGCAATTCTCTTAACCTCGCGAATACCGACCGCCCCTTCATAGTCAAGACGGGTGCAATTATACATACACTGATGGTCGCAGATGTGCCCGGTGATATTAGGAAGAGGATTTTTCAAATAGATGAGTTCCAGAGCCCTATCATACTGTCCATCCCCTGTGAGCCGAATATACTCCGGAATATCCTGACGGATGGGACAGGAAAGAACACAGGGAGCTATATAGCAATCGGTTAAAGGTAATTTCCGATTAATAAAAACTTTCTTCGTACCTCTCCAATCTTTCCGGTAATAATTCTCCCGAAGAGCCTCTTCGGCTAATCGGTCAAGTTTTTCCACATCGATAACCTCGGGCTGCCTTCTCTCTTCAAGTATTGGTTCTAATTTTCGGGCTATTTCTGCCATTCTCAGATAACCGCCCGGCTTTAACAGTTCTGTGGCCATGGTAATTGGTTTAATCCCTGTTTCAAAGATCTGAAAGATATTCAGTTGAGACGCTCCTCCTGAATAGGATATGGGGAGTGCCCCTTCAAACTCACGCGACAAGCGGGAAGTTAAAGTTATGGTAAGGGGAAAGAGAATGCGTCCTGATAAATACATTTCCTCTCCCGGAAGAACACCGAGAGTATTTACCGTTCCCAGCGTATTGGAAAGCTTTACTCCAAAATTACGACCACATTCAGTGGCTGCTTTAGAAAGCCGTTTGAGCATCCCTATGGCATCATCCCATTGCAAGTCATTGGTAAAGGTAGATTCTTTAATATTTATATAATTAAATCCAAGCTCATCCAATATTTTTCTAACTAATTTATAGCCAAGGAGGGTCGGGTTTAACTTTACGAAAGTGTGGAGTCTTTTTTCTTCCATAAGATATTTACAGATAGACTCTATCTCTTTCGGGGGACATCCGTGCATGGTAGAGAGAGTCACAGACCGGGTGATATGAGGTGAAATTACACTGCAAATATTTTCCAGGTTTTTTACTTTTTCTTTAGTGTGCAGAACTTCTGAAAAGTTTGTGTCCTGAATAAAAGAGCTTAATTCCTCCAGGTAACGCTTGAATAACGGATGTTCGGAGGCATCGGTTAAACTGTTAATAAATGCGTTCATACGCGGAGTTTTAATCCCCTCCAGGTCGTAGCCAACACTCATATTAAAAATAAAAGATTGTTTTGCAGTAACGTGCATATCAAAAACTGCTTTTATGGAGTGAAGCAGTATCCAGGCTTTAACATACTCATCATAGGCCTGCTCCAGGGAAAGTTCGGTAGACCATTCGGTATTATAACCTTCATCTCGTGCATCAATACAGGGTTTCTCAAATTGCAGGCTATCAAGTTTTTGTACAGTCTTAAGCTCGAAAAAACGTCCACCAACCAGGTAGGCAGAGATAATATTCTGGGTCAACTGGGTATGAGGGCCTGCTGCCGGTCCTACAGGAGTAGCACAATTTTCCTCGAATATCTGAATATTTTTCCCATTCTCTTTAATAAAAAATTGAGATTGAGGTATCCCAAAAATTGTCCACTGCGACCGATATTCTTCAGTTATCCAATGAAGTAACTGCTTAAACGGAATTGGCCTCATAATATCTCCCATAATTCTCCTCCTTGAAAAAAGGGATACATCCCATTTTTTACACAACCTAAATTACTTGCTTGATTATTTTATATCACTATTTTACCACTTAAAGAATTCACTGACTAATTTACTATTATCTCCTTTGCAAATCAGATGGTGATTACCCAGAGAATTTTGCAAAAAATATTTTATATCTTCATCTACCTTCATCCTGATTTGCGTACGGCATAGACTTTCTTTATTTAAATTCTCAATAATCTCCCCACCGGATACAAAATATTTTTTACCGTCTCCGGAGAGTTTAAAGATAGTGGCTTCCCCTTCCTCGATGACTCCCTGTATGCCCACTCCCAAACCTGATTCAAAGTGAGTTTTTAAATAAAATTCATCTGGCATATTTAGGGGTAAAGTACAATGAGCTAAAATTATCTCCTTCTTGTCAATATCAATACTTGCAGGATTAGCTATAAAAATAGGCTCATCGGTTAAGTAATGTAGGATAACCATAGATACAAGAGCGGGAATATCCCCTTCGCATCCACCCATAATTCCTTCATCATTTAACAAAGCGAGACCGAGGCAGCCGGTATTTTTATAAATTTCCAGCAGGTCAAAACATCTTACGGTAATGCCATCAAGTTTATATTTGTTTACGATAGCCTTAAATCCGTTATATATTTTCAATGCTCCGTCGATTGATTTACTATCAAACCCTTTATTTTTAATATCATTTAATTTTGGATGGTTAAAATTGTGATCCCGGTCGATTTCTTTAACCAATTCATCCATTCCAATATCAATTAACGAAATTCCTAAAGTTTCTTTGATCTTATTATAATCTACTTCGCTGGCTATAAGCCAATCGGACGGTTTGCCGATAACTCCTAATTTAGTGGAAGCTAATCTGTTTTTCACTTTAAATATTTTGCTAAGTTCTTTTATCCTCATGGCAATATAATCACTATCTCCGTGGATTATTTCTACTTTTTCTCCTTTCTGTTTTAAAAAGGAAGTAATTTCTAAGGAAGCGGCTAGGGAATTATGCAATCCACTGGATAAAAGCAGGTAAGGGCCTTTGACCTGTTTAAAAATCTGTTTGAACTTCCCCTCAACTCCCCCGGATTTAATAAAGATAAGGGGGAAACAATCTTTATCTTTGTTAAAATCTTCCAAGTTTATGCTTTCGAGCTTTCTACCTAATTTTTCTTCAATATCTGCTAAAAAACCTTGTAAAGTGCTGCTAATATATTCTTCATTATGTACTTCTGAAACCAGATTATATAATCCTATTTTCATATTAATCCCTCTTTTCTTTTATGCATTTACTGCCCATAATCAGTAAATTAACTTTTCTTAATTATAAATTATACCACTTTATTTATATTCTATAAAATTCGCAAAATTCCTCTTTTTTTTCTAAAATAAAAAAATAATTATATTTCTTATTATTTCTTTCTCTCTTTCTTAGCGCAATATGCAATACAAGTCAGTTATCCGGTTAGTCAGTTTACCGGTTTACCAGACTACCAACCACCGATTGCTCGATCGGCCAATCTACCAATTAAGGAAACATAAAAGGTTTGCTGCATTTTGTAGTGGGCGGATTTATCCACCCCGAAACGGGTTTGATGAATCAAACTCCTATTTTCTAAATTCTTTAAGTTATTGATTATTATTCTGGGTTCTGACTCCTGTTATCCTAACTAATTAACCAGGTAACTAAATACGAGATACGAATTTATATTGTTAGTGTAAACTTTAGTGGGGTAGTTAAAAGAAAAAATTTATATTCGTCCTCTTGTAAAGTTTTGTAATACAATTTATAATTAAAATAGAAAATATTTTAAAAAGCTAAATTAGAAGGGAGCGGATAGGCTCTGGTGGGCCTTGCGGACTTCAAATCCGTGGGCGGTAATTAATAATAATTGCCGCGGTGGGTTCGATTCCTACCCCTCCCGCCATTTATTTTTAACTTTAAAAAACCACTACACCAAAGGAGATAATCTTATTAATTGAAAAATAATAAAGATACGGACAATAATAACTTAAATTTATTGCTATCAAAGATTCCCAGCATAGAAATAATTTTACAAAATAAAGCACTAAAACCTTTAATACAAAAACATTCCCGAAAAATGCTTACCCAAATGGTAAGAAAAGTTATCTCTGAAGAGAAAAAAAATGCCCTTAAAAATGGCCACCTGCATTCAGCGCAAGAAAGGATAAATAAGATTAAAGAATATTTTAAGAAAGAAAATCTATCTTTTTTACAAGAAGTAATAAACGGCAGTGGAGTAATTCTTCATACTAACCTGGGGAGAGCACCACTGGGTAAAGAGATGCTTGCAGCAGTTCAAAGCTCTTTGCAGGGTTATACTAATTTGGAATATGATCTTGCAGAAGGCAGCAGAGGAAAAAGGGGAGAAATTGTCGAGAAATTACTTTGCACCCTCAGCCATTCAGAAAAAAGTTTGGTGGTTAATAATAATGCCGGTGCAATATTTTTAATATTAAATACTCTGGCTAAAAATAAAGAAGTGATTGTCTCCAGAGGAGAATTGGTGCAAATCGGGGGAGGATTCCGCATTCCGGAGATATTAGAACAAAGCGGTGCTCATCTTCGAGAAGTCGGCACCACCAACCAGACCTTTATCGAGGATTACGAAAAAGCAATTAAGGATAATACTGCTTTAATATTAAAAGTCCATCAAAGTAATTTTCATATGAACGGTTTTGTTCAGCAAGTTGAAGTTAAAGAACTTAAAAAATTAGGGAAAAAATATAATTTGCCGGTAATAGTAGACTTGGGCAGTGGAACATTTTTAAATACCGAGGATTTTGGATTAAAGCACGAACCAACCGTTCAAGAAAATATTAGAGTAGGTGCTGATATTGTCTGTTTTAGCACAGATAAACTTTTAGGGGGTCCCCAGGGAGGGGTTGTTTGCGGAAAAGAAATTTATCTGAAGAAAATTTCGCAGCATCCCTTATTTCGCACACTTAGAGTGGATAAGATAACTTTGACTATCCTTCAAGAAATTTTGTTATCTTATCTAAAAGGTAAGGCGGTAAGTAAAATTCCCATTTGGAAAATGATTTCCTGCCCCTTAGATAAAATTGCTGCTCGCAGCCAGAGTATCTGTCAAAAACTGAAAAAAGAAGATATCCCGGCATTTACCAAAGAAGGGGAAACTGCTATAGGCGGGGGTTCTTTGCCCGGACAAACTTTGCCAACTAAATTAATAATTATAAAACCTCCCTGTCCGGTAGAAATTTTTTCTAAAG
>DPXH01000178.1 GCA_003527405.1 Candidatus Sediminicultor tertius
AAATTTTCAAAGTACCTGGTTACCGATGACAGACTATGCTTGGTCTTTAGGACTACCTCGGTGGGCTGATATCTTTTTAGGAGTAGTTCAATGATTCTTGCTTTATGAGATATCCCGGGTCCGATATCTTTGATCTCACCTCGGGTAGGTATGCTGTCACCCCTTGCTTTTATTCTTTTGACGATTCTCTTTACCGTAGACTTATCGACAATTAATATCTCAGCAAGATCAGTCTGAGAAAGTAGACCTCCCTGGTGGTGTGCTTCCTCAGAAAGCCTGGCTACCAAAGATTCTCTTAGAGCAGGAATGCCTAGCTTAGCCTTTATTTTCCAGTCTGTATGGCGGTATAGAGTAAGATTTACTGGAATAATCCGACAGTCTTTAATCGGCTTTCCCGCCGGTTCATCCGCTGAGACAGCATAGAATATGATCTGATTGTCAAATCTACAAGCAAGATAATGTTCTTTTACAAAATTATTCACATAGTCCCAGAGTACATCGGTTTCAACTCTTGATAATCCATACCCCTCTATGACATCACGTTTGAAACAGCCCTCTGGTGACTTAACTAAATTATTACAAATAATAATTGTCATGTCATATTACCTCCTTAGTCTATATGTTATTATATTAGCATAGACCTGGGGGCATATGAGCTAATAGGTATTTAGTTTTACGGGTTTAAAATAAAGGATTTATAAATCTGATCAAGCCTATTTTTTAATCTTGGCCAATCTTCATTTTCACAATCCTTTATTTTACTTTCAATAACTGCTTTAAACTTTTCTCTATTTTTTGTATTTGAAGACGCCTTTAAAAGATCAAGTAAATGGAGATTGTGAATAAAAGTAGGCGCCTTAACACTTCTATTTTTTATTTTTAATAAAAAACGCATATCCAATTGAGGATCGTTGTGTAACCTTGATAAATACATTCTCAGATACTCCTGATGAGGTGAATTAAAAAGATTTATATTATTAAGAATCCATTTTAATTCATTCCCTGAATATTGAGTCAGAACAATACAGGAAGCTCTTACAATTTGAGGATTTGCTTCTAATTTTATAATTCTTCCAATAATGATAAGCTCTTCTTCTGAAAGAGGAAAAGTTCCCAAGCAAAATAAGGCAGCCATACGACAAAACCAATGCAAATTATTATTTTTTGAATCCTCTAATGCTAACTCTTTGAGATTACTAATATTATCCCTTGAGTAAGCTGCTAATCTATACATTAGAGATCTGTGATATGGGAAAGTAAAAGTCTTCTCTAATAATCGATTAGTTATTTCTTTCCCATAATTTTTTGAAACTACAAAATTTCTCAAATAGGTAAAATTTTTAATAAGTAGTCTGTGAGAAGGATCTTTTAAAAATAGATTAAGTGCAGTCGTAACTGCTCGATCATCATTAGCTTCTCGTAAAACTGTTAGACAACGAGAATATGGTCGTTGCCATTCAGACAGGTCATTATTATTAAAAGTTGTTTCAAAAAATTCTACGGCATTTTCTACTTTATTATCGTTATCTCTATCCATTTTATCAAGCCAAAGCTCAACTTTATCATCAAATATTTCCCTTGCTGGTTTTATGTCAGTTTTAGCAGATTGAATATTTAAATTGAGATTTCTCAAAACTTTTTCTAATTTAACCAGTGCACTCCGTGCTTCATCTTTATCACTTGTAAATATTTTAATATCATCGACATATCTTCCATATTTCGAAATATCTCCTGAAACAGTTTCAATCATTTCTTTATCAAGGGTCATTAAATATAGATTTGAAAGAAAGGAAGAAACATCATTTCCTTGTAGTAATCCTATTCCACGAGGTAAATTGCCTGTCGGATTCCAATCCCAATACTCAAGTAATCTGAACAATCGATCAATAAGGTTAAAATGAGTATCATCATTTAATTTTTCTTTTAATATTTCCCTTAACATATTAAGTGAAATATTTTCGAAATATGCTGTAATATCCGAAACTGCAGCATGTTGATATTCTTTAGAGGCTAACATGGATGCTTTATGGAAAGATTTCCAACTTTCAAACCAGCCTGATGGAAATCCTACTTCAACTGCTGTTTCGTCTTCTATATTCTTATCAATTTTAATATCTTCTTCTGGATTTATTTGATTTAATTTTGCTCTGTCTTTAAAAAGAGGTTCATTAGATTTATTTGCTTTAGGATTAAATCTATACGCATAAGCACTATCCGATAAAAGCTTATCTAAAAAAGGTGCTAATTGTTGAGTTATGGCATATAAAACAATTAAATCTACAATTGGGACAACTGTACCGGGTCGGACTGAATGATCATTTTTAGGAACATTAATTTTAATTATTGGCGCGGGACAATATTGGTTATCTCTAATTTTTGTATGCAAGGATGTTATAACAAGTTCAATATTCATTTTAATATCTTCATAATTAATTACATCAAATATAAAATCATCTCTAACGTCTATCTTTGCATAACTCCATGCTTTTTTTAGGTTTTTCTTAGAATACCATTTCATGCAAAAAATTTACCTCTTTAATAATTGCTATATTAATTTTATTACTATTACTTACTATTCACCCCATACATCTGCGATTTTATCTTTAATTTTATTTTCAAAAATTGTAATTAATTCTTTATTGGCATCAATAACTTTTTGTTCTCTTTCAATTTGAGCAACAATTTGCTGTTGAATTTCTATAGGTGGTACAGGTATTTTTATTTTTTTTATTATTGACATATTCAATCCACTTCGCTGGTTATCTCCTGTTAAATTACGTATTTCTAAATACATTCTTTTCAAAATTACATATAAATATTCAGAAATTACGGTATCTCGGTTTTTTGGAAAAATGGATACTATTGATTGGTTACATGTAGCGTGTGTTCTTAGTAACGCCACTGTACCTCTTGTTTTTCCTTGTCCGTTTAAAGCTATTAGAACTGAATCTATTGGTAAATATTTAGCATTTGAATTTTCTAAACCTTTTTGTGTTATTCTATTTGGACAGTCAAATATTTCTCCTAAATGAACATCCCCAGAAACAATCCATTTTATATTTCCACCATAATATTCTTTAACTGTTGATTTAGGTGTTCCGCCTGTCATCAAATTACACATTTCCCCAATTTCCATTATTCCCCATTCAGGATCGATTTTGAAGGTTGGTTTGTAGTTTTCTACCACCTGTTTGGCGCCATCGATTATTTTCTGATAGCTGTCCAATTCAACAACAATCTGCTCTTGTACTTCGAGAGGGGGAAGGGGAATTCGTATTTTTTTATAAGCGTTTAAATCTAAATTTCGTATTCCACTAGTTCTATTTTGGCAGTTCTTAGTTATTCCTTGTTGATGCAAATAATGCAAGCATCTCCATAAATAAATCGGATTAATTTTAGATTCATTAATTACGCGAATCCTGGCTGTAAAATTGCTATAAGAATAAATTTGTCCATTTTTTTTACAAAACAAAGCAACTCTACCAACTGGTTGAGTTGGCCCACCACCAGACTTTTCAAGAATAATATCTCCATATTCTAATGTACGGGTTTTAAGCTGACTTATTTCAATTGGATGGACTGCAACATTTGAATAATCTAAAACCCCGGTTTTTGTAAAATTTGTATTTCGCAAAATACTAACTTTCTTTAAGGGCTCTTTTTTTCCTTTCCACAAACCATTTTTAAAATCGCATAGTTCTCCAAGTTCTACAAAATCCCACTTTCCGCTATAAACAACTGCTTCTTTATATCTGTCACCGCTTAAATTATAATCACCGCTCTCTGCAATCTTTTCTTTTTTCACGACATGGGCAAACTTTGCTTCATTTAAATTGAATTCAATTTCTTTGTCTTCAATAATACTCTGTTTATATTTTTTTATAATTTCCGATACCAGCGGCAAATCATTTTCTTTAATTTTCCTTCTCTGAGCACCTAAACCAAATCCATCATGATTCACTTTGACAAAAAGAATTTTATCGGTTTTTTTAGCTAAGTTTTTATTTAAAAATAAAATGGATGTTTTAACTCCTGAATATGGATTAAATACTCCAGCGGGTAAAGACACGACTGTAAAAAGTGAATTTTCTATTAACATCTTACGAAGCTTTTTATAAGCATTTCCAGATTGAAAAATAATACCTTCCGGAACAATAACGCCACCCCTGCCGTTTGGGTTTAAATGTTCAGCAATATAATCAACAAAAAGAACTTCTGAACGTTTTGCCTGTATGCTAAATCTTTTATGAGGTTTAATCCCACCTTTTGGGGACATAAACGGGGGATTGGCCAGAATGATGTCATAAAACTCATTCCATTTTTCTTCTGAAGCTAAGGTATCGTATTCGTAAATTTTCGGAGCGGGAAATTTATGAAGGTACATATTTACCAAGGATAATCTTACCATATCAGGAGAGATATCATAACCGGAAAAGTTATTGATTAATCTCGTTCTTTCATCAGCAGTTAAATTAATTCTACCATCTTTTTTGTTCTTATTTTGGATATGATTAAATGAAGAAATTAAAAAACCTGCTGTTCCACATGCAGGGTCCAGGATAGTTTCGGTTTTACACGGATCGACAACTTTCACCATAAAATCAATAATATGTCTTGGTGTCCTGAACTGACCTGCATCACCCTGGGAGCCCATAATAGAAAGTAGATATTCAAAAGCATCTCCTAATTTTTCGCTGTGATCATATTCGAATTCTCCTATCACTTTCAGAAACATTTTTAAGGTTTCCGGATCACGATAGGGTAAATAAGCATTTTTAAAAATATTCCTAAATAACTGAGGGATATTCGGGTTATGATTCATTTTTTGTATAGCTTCTCCGTATAAACCGACAAGTTCATATCCGCTCACGCGAGGGTCAAAAATCTTACTCCAGGCATACTTTTCATATTCACCCGTAAAAAAGGTTTCCTTTCCTCCCAATTCTTCGGATTGTTTATCCATGTCATCCATAAATTTGTAAATCAAGGCAATGGTAATCTGTTCAACTTGTGACTTGGGGTCCGGTAATTTTCCCACAAGAATATCTCTTGCTGTATCAATTCGTCTTTTAGTAAGGGTATCCAACATGTTTTAAATCTCCTTTACGCAGCAAAAGTATTTAGAGCAACATAGTCCTTAATGTATTCAACAATCGGATCTTTCCAGCCATCTAATTCTTTCAAATCTTCTATATTAAATCTTGGATTGATTGCAAGATTGGCAAATTTTTTCGAATCAATAATTTCTCTTAATTCACCATCTAAAATATAGGCTTTAATAAATTGCCTTATAATATGGATGAATTCATTTTTGGGATGATATATAGAAATAAATTTATTTACCTCTTCTTCAAGAAGTTCGTCTTTGGTTTTAAATCTCTTTATCTTCCCGAATATTTTTTCTAAAATTTCTTGCAAACTTAATCTACGGTCAAGTTTTATAGACTTTCTTAATTTTTCAAGATTAAAATAATCTTCCGGTTTATTAAAAATTGTTTTCTTTATATGTTCTTCTGCCTCATGAAAATTGCCTTCATCAATCTTCTGTTTGATGTATTCATTGGCTTTAATTGTTTCTTCAAATCTTTCAAAAAGTTTTCTATCAATTTTCATTCCTTCGAGTCCGATTGTGGTTTCTGCAATGCCTTTTATTGGATCAGGAATAAAACTTTCATATTCTTTTGGGATAGGAGGTGGGAAGTCTCCATCTTTACTTTTTCCTGTCTCTGGTGGCAATTCGATTACTTCATCATAGTTAAATTTCTCTTCAAAATATTCACAATTTGCAAAGAAATCAAAAAGTTTAAATCGTTTCTTTCGTTTAGTATATTTTTCTATACCGCTTAATCCATCTCTTTCTGTATACACAAATTCGTATTTACGCGTTCCTCTGCCTTTCATTTGAACAAAGTATGAAGGTGAAAAAATAGGTCTCATCAAACATAAATTTAAAATATCTTCACAATCGTACCCAGTGGTCATCATCCCGACAGTAACACATACCCTAGTTTTACTGGATTTGTAACCTTCTTTAAAAGATGTATGACCGTTAAGATTATTATTGGCAAAATTGATAGTCATTTGCTGAGCATAAGCAACATTAGAGGTAATCTGAACAGCAAAATCAGAGTTGTATTTACCCGGATATAATTTATGAGCAAATCTATTTAAAATTTGCGTTACTTTAGAAGCATGTTTCTGACTGACACAAAAAACAATACTCTTCCCAATCTCTCCGGTTAAAGGATCTTTTAATGCATTTTCAAAGAAGGTTTTGCATAAGGTAATATTTGTTTTCTCCGAGTAAAATTTTCTCTCAAAATCCCTTTGGAAGTAGGTCTTTTCCTCTTCTTCTCCTTCTTCATTTTCTACAAGAATAGAATATCCTTTTTCTGATAAAAGTTCTGTGGTAATATCTGTTCTCGCGTCTAATACAATAGGATTTACCAGATAACCATCTCTTACACCATCTAATAGAGTATATCTGTATGTTGGGTTAGTCGATTTGCATCCAAACGTTTCATAGGTATCCAGCAGCTGACGCCTCTCTAATTTGCGAGGATCTTTTTCTGCCAATTTTTCTTTATCGATTTTTTTCAAATAATCTTTGGGTGTTGCGGTAAGTCCTAATTTATATCCGGTAAAATATTCAAATACCGCACGACTATTACCATTTATGGACCTGTGTGCTTCATCTGATATTACCAAATCAAAATCTGTAGGGGAAAATAGATCTTTATATTTATTATTAAAAAGGAGAGATTGGACTGTTGTGACTACGATTTCTGCTTTTGTCCAGTCATCTCTGTTCTCTTTATAAATTACACTCTTATAATCATTCTTTAAATATCTAACAAAATTTTTTTGTGCCTGGTCTTCCAATTCCAATCTATCCACAAGAAAAAGGATTCTTTTGGCATTGCCGGTTCTTAGGAAAAGTTTGATTACGCCTGCTGCTACAAGTGTTTTTCCGGTACCGGTTGCCATTTCGAATAAAAACCTGCTTTTACCATCTTTTACTGCATCTTGTAAAGATGTTATGGCTTTTATTTGATAATCTCGTAAAAATTTAAGCTTATTTTCCTCAATAAAAGCACTTCTCGTGTGTTCGTATATCCAACTGGGGTCACTTTTATAATCAGGTTTCTGAGAAATAACAATATAATCTGCTTCAATACGCTCATTAACTAAATTATTTGGATTTGGTTTGAAAGACTTTTTATACTTTATGGAATTGCTTGTGGGGAACGTGGTAATGATGTGTGGATCGCCTAATTCAATATCCCAAAAATAATGCAAATTGCCATTTGACAGAATTATAAAGCGAACATTAAGAGCTCTGGCGTATTTACGAGCTTGCTCTTTTCCGTCTAAAGGATTTTTGCCTTCCTTTTTTGCTTCTAAAACGACCATTGGAAAACCTTGTTCATCTAATAGTAAAAAATCAACATAGCCACTTTTAATCTTTTCAAAATCTTCTCCAAGTTCGTTTAATTTTTGTTCAGTAATTTTTACATTAGTTTCAAGGCATATGTTTGCTTTTCCTTCAGGGGTATCGAAAAATCTCCATCCTGCTTCTTCAAGAAGTTTATTTATTCGTATACGCGCTTTTGCTTCTTTTGGCATATTGTTTAATTCCTTTTAAATATATTTTAAATGACAGTTGGTTAGGATTTTTGTTTGCAATATGCTTGTAATATTATAATACAACAAAAGTTATGTAAAATCCTTCTTTTTTCCTCTTTCTTCGGTTGTAATAATTAAAAATTAAGACAAGGTTGTACTATCCAGAATTTTCTTTCCTTTTCAATTGGTAGTAGGCCAGCATTTGATTCTTAGAATTCGATTTTATAGTCTCCGCTTTCTTCAAGTATTAGTAGTAGTTCATCTTTGTTTATACTTATCAACTAATTATAAATTGATTTCACCTGCGCGGGAACGACAGAGCACAAGGAAGGACGCATGGCGATACGCCCCTACTCAAGGAAAATGGAATATAAAGAAATATTTTTATAATTATATCACATGGGCTTGACTACTGTATGGCAAGAATCAGGAAAATAATTTTAAAAAAATTGATTTTTTTATTTATTTAAGAAAAATTGGATAAAAGGGGAACACGCTTTACTTTTCGCCAAGCGTAAGTGCGGGAATACAAAAGAAGAATGTCCCCATGATTCTTGTTATTTATATACTACATCGGTTGTCAAAAATCCTGCTTTTTTGTAGGAAGTGACCTATCCCTATTATTATTCTAATTCTAGAAAAAGTTATGTTAAGTGTTGAAACTTGATATAATTTTTCCTTTCCCGTCAATCAAAAAGAAGGATATCTTTTCTTTGACTGGATAGA
>DPXH01000177.1:0-575 GCA_003527405.1 Candidatus Sediminicultor tertius
TATCTAACCACCATTTCATCATTTTGTAAATTTCTTCTCTTGCTCGAGGATTTTCCCAATTTAAGTCAGGCTGTTTTTTGGAAAAAAGATGTAAATAATATTCATCAGTAGTTTTATCATATTCCCACGCGGAACCGCCAAAAACGGAACCCCAATTATTGGGAGGTGAACCGTTTTTACCCTTTCTCCAGATATAGAAATCTCGATAAGGATTATCCAGAGAGGAACGAGATTCTATAAACCAGGGGTGTTCGTCAGAAGTGTGATTTACTACTAAATCCATAATTAATTTCATATCTCTTTTATGTGTTTCTCTTAAAAGATTTTTCATATCATTCATATCGCCAAATTCATCCATAATATCCTGGTAATCACTGATATCATAGCCATTATCATCATTGGGAGATTTATAGACCGGACATAACCAGATAACATCTATCCCTAAATTTTTTAAATAATCTAATTTTTGAATAACTCCCGGTAGGTCTCCGATGCCGTCTCCATTACTATCCTTAAAACTTCTGGGATAGATTTGATACACTACCGCTTCTTTCCACCATTTTCGTTCCATTTTA
>DPXH01000177.1:975-8522 GCA_003527405.1 Candidatus Sediminicultor tertius
TCTAAAGTTTTTAAAGCTGAATCAGGAAAAACTTATTCTATTTTATGAAAATTGTGAAGTTGAAATTATTAAAGTGAATATAATAATAACAAAGAAGGTCAATAATATTTTAGTACGAAAAAATGCATAGATTTTTAATGTTTTTTAGATATTATGTGTAATAACGTACTGTATAAAATATAACATATGTGAAATAATAAGTATAGTAAAAAATGCAAAATGATCCGATAAAAAATGACAATAACATTTATTATCTTGACATTATAATAATAATATTGTAAAATAAAAAACAAAAAATAGCAAGTATATAATTGCAATAGAAATGTACATATGTTATAATAATTCACAGAGGTGATTTATTTTGAAAGAAAAATTAAGATTATTAAAAAAAGTTGCTCATTTATATTATGAGAAAGATTTGAACCAAAGAGAGATAGCTAAGTTATTAGAGGTTTCACGCCCTCAAGTATCAAGAATGTTGACTAATGCGAAGAAAGAAGGGATAGTAAAAATTACTATTTTAGATAAAGTAGATTCTTGCCAAGATTTAGAGATCCTCTTAAAAAAATATTTTAGTCTAAAGGATGCGGTTGTGGTTCCAACTACCAATTATATTCCTGACATGATTAGACAGGTAGTAGGCAAAGCGGGGGCTAATTATTTGAAGAATAAAATAAAAAATAATTATAAAATTGGAGTCTCCTGGGGAATTTCTATATATGAAATGGTTAAAGCACTAGAACCTACTGAAACAAATGGCATAGAAGTAGTTCAATTAATAGGTGGATTAGGTCAAACAGCTCCTGTATTACAATCATTTGAATTTTCTAAACAGCTAGCCAATAAATTTAACGGTACTTGTCATCTTTTGCATGCACCTGGAATTACTAGTAAGAAAGAGATTGCAGATAGTTTAAAAAAAGATAAAGAGATTAGTAGGATTTTGGAATTAGGAAAAGATGTAGATATAGCCATTGTAGGCTTAGATGCGTTATGGAGACATCGTTCTTTAGTGCAGGTAGAAAATCTATGCGAAGATGATCTACGAATATTAGAGGATAAAAAAGCAGTTGGTCAAACATGTTTTAGATTTTATGATAGCCGGGGAAATATTTGCAGTCAACAGCTAAACGATCGAGTTATTGGGATTAATTTAGATGAGCTTAGAGGGATTAATACTGTTATTGGAGTTGCTACTTCTTTAGATACAATCGATGCTATTCTGGGTGGTTTACGAAGTGGTTTCTTGGATGTATTAATCAGCGATGAAAAAACCGTAGAAGAGATTATTGTTCAACAAGAAGACTTGATTAGTAATGGTGCGAAATAGAAAATAGAGGGTAAGGTTAAATGATGTCTTTTAGGAGAAACAAAAAGAGCTTTACGATTATATTTTTTCTTCTTCCAAGTTTATTTGGTTTAATTTTTTTTAGCCTAACTCCAATGGTTTCTTCTTTTTTTATTAGCTTAACTGATTGGGATGTAATTAGTGGTTCGCCTAAATTTTTAGGTTTCAGTAATTTCATAAATATTTTACAAGGAGAAGAATTCTGGCGAACTTTAAAAAACACCCTTTATTTTATAGTACTATATATTCCATTGATGCTCTTAGTATCTTTATCTGTAGCTAATTTATTTAATAGTAAATATAAAGGGATTACTATGTATAGAGCAATATATTATATCCCCGTAATTACTTCATGGGTAGCCGGTGCTTTAATATGGAAATGGGTTTTAAATCCTCAACATGGTGCAATTAATACTATATTAGGTTATATTGGTATAGAGGGACCAGGCTGGCTATATAATGAGATTTGGGCTATGCCAGGAATTGTCCTTGCTAGCATCTGGAAAGATGTTGGTTTTTTTGGTTTAATTTTATTCGCTGGTTTACAGGGAATAAACCCAACTTATTATGAAGCTGCAGAGATAGACGGGGCTAATTGGTGGCAAAAATTTAGAAAAATTACTCTTCCTTTACTCTCTCCAACTATTTTTTTTGTAATTATTATTTCTATAATAAACTCATTTCAATTATTTCCGCAAGTAATGATTATGACTGAGGGAGGTCCTCATGGTGCAACTCAGGTAATGGTAGAACGGATTTATAAATATGCTTTTGAATACTATAAAATGGGATATGCTTCAGCATTTTCCTGGTTATTGTTTTTAATAATTTTTTTTGTTACTGCGTTTCAATTAAAAATACAAAAAAGTTGGGTTAAGTATGATACATAAAAAAATTTTGGGAAAAATATTTTTTTATTTAATCGCATCTATTATTGCAATGGTTATTTTAATTCCATTTTTTTGGATGATTTCCACCTCTTTAAAAGAAAAGGGTGCTTTAATGACTATACCAATCCAATGGATCCCAGATAAAGTAAGTTTTGAAGCATATCAAAAATTATTCAAAGTTTTTCCATTTGGTCGTTCTATATTAAACAGTTTTTATGTAGCAGTTATGACTACATTTATAACTATTTCTTCAGCAGCTATGGCAGCTTATGTATTTGCGAAAATAGAATTTAAAGGAAGGGAAAAAATTTTTGCATTATACTTAGCAACTATGATGATTCCTGGTCAGGTAACTATGATACCAAATTTTTTAGTACTTAAGTATATGGGATTATTAAATACATTTACAGGTTTAATGTTACCTTCTTTGATTAATGCTTTTGGTACATTTATATTACGACAGAATATGATGACTATACCAAATGACTACATCGAAGCGGCTGTTATTGATGGAGCTTCTCACTTTACAATTTTTTATAAAGTGATTTTACCTTTGAGTAAACCTATCTTAGCAGCACTAGCTATTATAACATTTATGGGAACCTGGAATTCATATTTGTGGCCTTTAATTATCTTGACTAGTAAAGATAAAATGACCTTGCCAGTGGGATTAAGTTTATTAAATGGGCAATATGGGTCTCAATACAATCTATTAATGGCAGGTGGACTTATATCTATAATACCGATTTTAATAATGTTTCTATTTGCACAAAAATATTTTGAAAAAGGATTAAGCTTGGGTGGTATTAAGGGATAGGCTTAGCACTTAGATTTGCATTTTTAATAATACTTTCTTTGGAAGAGTAAAAATAATAAAGGGGTGATAAAAATGATTTAAAAATGTTTTTTAAATTTTTTAGGTTTTTAAAATTTTTAAAAAAATAGAAGGAGAATAAAATTATGTTTAAGAAAATATTTTTAGTGTTAGTTATATCTTTAGTGTTTATTGGAAGTTTTGCTGGATGGGTCACAGCAGAGAGCAATAAGGCTGTCACTATTGATTTTTTAAATTTTTCATCCAGTGGAGATAACGCAATATATTTAGAAGAGATGAAAAAAATTTTTGAGGAGAAAAATCCAGATATCAAAATTAATATTGAAACTGTTGGTTTTGGAGAGTATTTTACTTTATTACAGACGAGAATTGCTGGTGGGACTGCTCCTGATTCTTATGAATTAAATTATGAGAATTTTGTTACTTATGCTAAAAAAGGAGTGCTTTTAGACCTTGAATCTTTATTTGTAAAAAATAAATTTGATACCTCAGTGTTAGATAATAATGCCTTAAATGCTTTTGGCGTAGAAGGGAAACAATACGGATTACCAGCTATGTTTTCAGATGTAGTATTATTTTACAATAAAGATTTATTTGATAAGGCAGGAGCACCCTACCCGACAGCTGATTGGACCTGGCATGATGAACAAAAAGCTGCCGAAAAGATAAGAGCGTTAGGGGACAATATTTTTGGCATCTTTCATCCGATTCACTTCTGGGAATTTTATAAAGTAGTTCAACAGAATGACGGCAGCATATTTAATGAAGATAAAACAAAATTTGTGGTTAATTCACCTCGGAATATAGAAACTTTACAATTTATGGTAGACAGAGTTTTAAAGACCAATGTTATGCCCACAGAAGCCCAGCTGTCAGGCATGGGAGATTGGGATCTTTTTAAAGCGGGAAGAGTAGGGATGGTTGTAACAGGTATTTGGGCTTTTCCCGATTTTATTAGAGATTGTGATTTTGAATGGGACATTGCCATAGAACCGGGGAATACTAAAAAAGCAACTCATTTCTTTTCAAATGGATTGGTGATTAATAAGAATAGCAAGAAAGCAGAACAAGCCTTTAAATGGATTAGTTTTATGTCTGCTAGTAAAGAAGCGGCAAAAATTAGAGTGGATGCAGGATGGGAATTACCAGCGGTAACATATCCCGATGTATTAGCAAGCTATTTAGAACAAACTCCTCCTGAAAGCCGACAGGTTGTTTTTGATTCTTTGCAATATTTAGTTACACCACCAGTTATTGAGCAGTTTGCTGAGATGGCAGATATTATGGGAAAACATTTAGAAGCAGCTCGAGATGGCGCCAAAACACCGCAAGAAGCCTTAGATGCAGCTCAAAAAGAATTAGAAACAAAGATAAAGCTTAAATAAACTGATATAATTTGCTTCTAGTGGCTAAAAAATAAGTTAGCAGTTGCGAACAGCTGCTAACTTATTTTTTGATATCATACTCATATGCACACCATATATAAGGGGGAAATATAATGAAAGACAATATTACTATTAAACATATACCAAATGGTCTAAATGATCCTTATCAACATTATGAATATGAAAGATACCCAAGAAATCCGATTGAAGGTGATTTTGTTATAATTAAAGCTGTAATTGAACCTTATTCCCCGGAACAAAATGTTTTATTGCAGTGGAGTTTGAATGGAAATAAACAGAAACCACATATGGGCAGAAGAATAATTGATCATGTCAAAGGTAAGGAGTACTTTGAATTTGAGATAGGTAGGTTTATAAAAAAAGATTTAATTCAATATTATATTGAAGTAGAAGATAAAGGAGAAATTTACCGCTCAAAAACTTTTGATTTTAGCGTCGGAGAAAATTTTTATTTAGGTAAGGTAGAAAGAGTTAGTGTCAGTAATAATATTATTGCAGTTGAATTTGAAAAAACTAATTCATTAAAACCAAAACTAAATTTTTATTTTGAAAAAGGATATTTAAAAATATTAATTAGTTTAGCGGATTTAGATAAAAACCGTGAAGATAAGAATTCTTTTTCTATTATAAATGACAATCATTATATATATAAAGATTCAATAACTGGAACCCAGTTAGAGATAATAAAAAATCCTTTTAAATTGGTTATTAAGGATAATAAGGGGAACATGTTATTAGGATCGTATCAAGATATTTTAAATTATTTTGTGGGGCAAGATTATTTTGACGGGAGAATAAATATTAGCTTGAGATTTCAAACTGAAAGCCAGAATTTTTATGGCTTTGGAGAAAAGTATGATAAGTTGAATCAAAAAGGATTACAACCGGATATCTGCGTTTATAATCAATATCAAAATCAACAATCAAAAACTTATCTGCCCATACCTTTCTTTTTTACGGAAAATGGTTATGGTATGTACATTAAATCATCCCAATATTTAAAGTTTGATTTATGTAATAAATTAGATAATTTAATAGAGATAAAAGGGAGATTGAATAAACGCAATCCCGCACTTGAATTATATATTTTATTTGGCGAACCTCGCAAGATTTTAACTGATTATTTATCATTAACAGGCTTTCCTTCTCTTCCTCCTAAATGGGTGTTCGGGCCATGGATGTCAAGTAATAGTTGGGATACGCAAGAAAATATTTTAGAGCAATTAAAGGCAATGAATAAATTTAAAATTCCCGCTACTGTTTTAGTTATAGAAGCCTGGAGTGATGAAACTACATTTTATATTTTTAATGATGCTGTCTACAAGTCAAAATCAGGTGCTCAAAAATTTTCGTACAAAGATTTCGATTTTAGTGAAAAGGGTAAATGGCCAAATCCAAAAGGAATGATTGATTTAATCCATAAAAACAATCTTAAAATTATTTTATGGCAAATTCCAATAATTAATAAATATTTTGAAGAAGGAATAAAAAATAAGCAACATATTCAAGATGAATCATATGCTATAGAAAAAGGATTCTGCGTAATGAATGAGGATGGAACACCCTATAGAATGCCTTATGGGTGGTTTGCTAATAGTCTTTTATTGGATTTTAGCAATCCTGAAGCGAAAGAATGGTGGTTTAACAAGAGACGATATTTAATTGAAGATTTAGGTGTAGATGGCTTTAAAACAGATGGAGGGGAATTTATTTTTGATGATAACTTGACTTTTTATAATGGATTAAAAGGCGACGAAATGAGGAATTTATATCCCTTAAATTATATAGCAGCTTATAATGAATTTATAGGTAAAGATAGAATAACCTTTAGTAGGGCAGGTTTTACAGGAGCTCAGAAATATTCACTTTATTGGGGTGGAGACCAACTTTCCTCTTTTGAAACTTTAAAAAGTTTAATTATTGCAGGTTTATCTATAAATATTTCCGGGATTCCTTTCTGGGGTTGGGATATTGCCGGTTTTTCCGGGGAGATTCCTACTGCCGAATTGTTTATTCGTTCTACTCAGATGGCTGTTTTTTGCCCAATTATGCAATTTCATTCTGACACACAGAATTCGAATTGGGATAGAACTCCCTGGAATATAGCTGAACAAAATGAAGATAAACGGGCCCTTGAGATATATAGGGATTATGCAAATTTAAGAATGAATATATTACCCTATATTTATAATGAAGCTATTCATGTGGCAGAAAATGGTGAGCCTATGATGCGTCCCCTTGTTTTTGACTATATAAATGATAAAAGGTTATATAATATTGAAGATGAGTACCTTTTTGGGAGATTTTTACTAATTGCACCAGTTATAGAAGAAGGACAAAGACAAAGAGAAATTTATCTGCCTGAAGGAGAATGGATTGACTTTTGGAATGGTACTAAATATAGCGATAAAAAATATATTAGATATCTTTGTGACCTCGATAAAATTCCAGTATTTATAAAAAATAATTCTATAATACCTTTTAATTTAAACAATAATTTTGAAATTGGAGGATATATAGGGAATAAAGTTGATCTATATCATAATTTGTGCTTTATGATTGTAGGAGAAATTAAAGAAACGCATGAATTTAGAGATGACCTGGGCAATAAAATATTATTTGCACAGGAGAATGGCAAAATAAAAGTTGACATATCAGGCAAGATTGATAAAATATATATTATTTCAAGTAAACCTCTTTCTTTTGTAGGGCAAGTTGCTGAGCACATGGTAAAACAGAATTTAAATATATATAAAATTATAAATTTATAATATATTTTCTATAATTTAAATTATTTATCAAAAAAAATAAAATAAATATTTCGTTAGACTAATTAAGTATATAAAATAGGGGTTTTCTATTTTATATACTTAATTAGCAAGACTAAAAAATAGAATAGTTATGTGCAGATAAAATTTACTTTCACCAAAATTTATTTAGTAATTTCTTAGAATATATATATCACCCCTCTTTGATTAGAGAATGCTTTCTCACCCCTTAAATTCTTCTCTTGCGTCATTTATTTCCATTTATCTTTCAATTATTTTCTATAAAAAATTAATATACAG
>DPXH01000069.1 GCA_003527405.1 Candidatus Sediminicultor tertius
GTTAGTGATTCTAAAGGTGGAGCCTATAATCCCCAAGGGATTGATCCATTAGAAATATTAGATTACAAAACTAAAACAACTACGGTTAAAAGTTTCCCGAAAGCAGAATTCATTTCCAATAAAGATCTATTAGAATTAGAATGTGATGTTTTAGTGCCGGCAGCCTTAGAAGGGGTAATTACCAAGAAGAATGCAAATAATATAAAAGCAAAGATAATTGCTGAAGCCGCAAATGGACCTACCACTCCGGAAGCAGATGAAATATTATACCAGAGAGGAGTTTTTATAATCCCCGATATTTTAGCTAATGCCGGTGGTGTTACTGTATCTTATTTTGAATGGATACAAGGTCTTTATGGCTATTTCTGGGATGAAGAAAGGGTGAACAGAAGATTAAAAAAGCTAATGGTAAAGGCATTTAATGAAGTAGTAAAGCTTGCTAAAAGGGAGAAAATAAATAACCGGACTGCAGCATACATATATGCTGTATCAAAGGTAGCAAAAGCAATGGAAGCACGAGGAATCTGGCCCTAATTTTTAGGTTAATCTATTCATTAAGTAAAGCCTAATCAGATTAAAGGAGGGTGATCAGATGGCGAAAGTAGAGTTTAGTGAGCGTACCAATCTTATAGAGCAGGCAGTTTATAAATTTAACCTTCAGGATATACCGGAACCTAATCTTTATAGGGAGATATTTTCATACAAAGAGATACCAAAAATAACCTTTAACCATAGACTTGTTCCTATGTTTGTTCCAGAGGAGATCTGGATTACGGATACTACTTTTAGGGATGGCCAACAATCCAGATCTCCCTATAAAGTAAATCAGATAGTAAAGATTTATGATTATTTACATGAACTTGATAACGATTCTGGGATTATAAGACAGACAGAATTTTTTATCTATTCCAAAAGAGATAGAAAAGCTGTAGAAAAATGTCTGAATAAAGGATATCTGTATCCTGAAGTGACAACCTGGATAAGGGCTAAGGAAGAGGATTTTAAGTTGGTTAAGGAGATGGGTATAAAAGAGACAGGCATATTAGTCCCTTGTTCTGATTATCATATATTTAAAAAACTCAATCTTACTCGGAGAAAAGCAGTAGAATTATATATTTCTATTGTAGAATTAGCTCTGGAGAATGGAATAATTCCCAGGTGTCATTTTGAAGATATTACCAGGGCAGATTTTTATGGTTTTGTTGTTCCCTTTGCGAATGAGCTTATGAAACTTTCTAGGCAAACGAAAATACCTATCAAGATAAGGGCTTGTGATACTTTAGGTTTAGGTGTTTCTTACCCGGGAGCAGCTTTACCGCGATGTGTGCAAGGCATTATATATGGACTTAGGCATTATGCTGAGGTGCCCTCAGAATGGATGGAGTGGCATGGGCATAATGATTTTTATAAAGTTGTAACTAATTCCACTACAGCCTGGCTTTATGGTGCCTCAGCTGTAAATACTTCTCTTTTAGGAATAGGTGAAAGAACGGGAAATTGTCCTCTCGAAGCAATGGTGGTTGAGTATGCTCAACTTAGAGGAAATATAAAAAATATGAAATTGGAAGTTATAACTGAGATAGCTAATTATTTCGAAAAGGAGCTGAAATATCAAATACCATCTCGAACTCCTTTTATAGGAAAGGCTTTTAATAGAACTAGAGCAGGAATTCATGCGGATGGAATATTAAAGGATGAAGAAATTTATAACATATTTGATACAGAAAGGATATTAAATAAACCTGTGGTAGTAACAGTTGGTTCGCATTCAGGGTTGGCTGGGATTGCTGTTTGGATGAATAAATATTTTAAATTAGAAGGGGAAAGACGAATAAACAAAAGAGATCCGATGGTTTTAAAGTTAAAGGAATACATTGACAAAGAATATGCAAAAGGTAGGGTAACTAGTTTTAGTGATGAAGAACTGGAATCTTTAATAACCTTCTTCATTAAAGGAAGAGGACAGGGTAAGGGTGAAACGCCCGGTTTCGATTCATCGGATCCGTAAGGAATCGGATCGGATAAATCCGGCTCCTATATAATTAAAAGCAATAGTTTATTAGAAAAATAATTTTGAATTATGAATTTAGGAGGTCTTCAAATTGCCATTAACAGTAGTACAAAAGATAATAGGAAAACATCTGGCGAAGGGGAAGATGATCCCAGGGGAAGAAATAATAATAAAAATTGATCAGACTCTTACTCAGGATGCTACCGGGACAATGGTCTATCTACAGCTTGAAGCACTTGGAGTTAATAAGATAAAAACAAAAAAATCTGTCGCCTATATTGATCACAATACTCTTCAATCAGGCCCAGAAAATGCAGATGATCATCTCTATATCCGGACTGTAGCAAAAAAATACGGGATATATTTTTCGAGGCCAGGTAATGGTATATGCCATCAGGTTCATTTAGAAAGATTTACAATTCCAGGTTGGACTCTTTTAGGTTCAGATAGTCACACACCTACAGCTGGGGGTATAGGAATGTTAGCTATAGGAGCAGGGGGAGTTGATGTGGCAGTAGCTATGGCTCAAGGGGAGTACCATTTTACAATGCCTAAGATAGTAAGGGTAAATTTGATAGGAAAATTAAATCCCTGGGTTTCAGCGAAAGATATCATACTGGAGCTCTTAAAAAGAGTATCTGTTAAAGGCGGGGTAGGAAAGATATTTGAATATGCTGGTGAAGGAGTAAAAAATTTATCTATTCCCCAAAGAGCAACTATTACCAATATGGGGGCAGAACTGGGAGCAACGACTTCTATATTTCCGAGTGATGAGATTACCTTTAATTTTTTAAAAGCTCAAAAAAGAGAGAAGGATTTTTTCGAAATAAAAGCTGATGATGGAGCAATTTACGATGAAGAGATAGAGATAAATCTTTCCCAATTAGAACCTCTGGCAGCCTGTCCTCATAGCCCGGATAAGGTAGTGCCTGTATCCTCCTTAAAAGGGCTTAAGGTTAATCAGGTAGTTATAGGCAGCTGCACAAACTCTTCTTATGGCGATTTGGTAAGGGTGGCAAGAATTCTCGAAGATAAAACTATAGCAGAACATGTTTCTTTGGCAATAGCGCCGGGATCAAAACAGGTTCTGGCTATGCTTGCTCAAAATGGAGCTCTGGCAACACTAATTATGTCAGGTGCAAGAATTCTTGAATGTGCTTGTGGACCTTGTATCGGCATGGGACAATCTCCTCCTACAAATGGTGTATCCTTAAGAACTTTTAATCGTAATTTTAAAGGAAGATCGGGTACAATTTCGGCAAAAGTTTATTTAGTTAGTCCTGAAGTTGCTGCTGTGTCAGCACTTACTGGTTTTCTTACCGATCCCAGGGAATTCCAATTAAAAGATTATACCGAAATTGAAATGCCCAAAACCTTTTTGACTAATGATAATATGATTATAGCGCCAGTTAACAATTATGAAGAGGTAGAGGTAGTAAGGGGACCTAATATAAAACCGTTTCCCTTGGGTAAACCATTACTTCCAAAGATACAAGGGAAGGTTTTGATTAAAGCAGGTGATAATATTACTACAGATCATATAATGCCCTCTCCAGCTAAACTACTTCCTTACAGGTCAAATATACCTTATCTTTCTGATTATTGTTTAACTCTTTGTGATGAGAATTTTCCTAAAAGGGCGAAGGCAAATAAAGGGGGATTTATAGTTGGAGGAGCGAACTATGGACAAGGATCAAGCAGAGAACATGCTGCTCTCGTTCCTCTATATCTGGGAATAAAAGCTGTTTTAGCAAAATCATTCGCGAGAATACATCAGGCGAATCTTGTAAATAATGGAATAATACCTTTGATATTCAAAAATCCAGAGGACTATAATAATGTTAAGGAAATGGATGAATTTTTAATAGAAGATGTACCCTCTCAGGTTAAAAAAGGAATAATAAAAGTAAAAAATATAACCAAGAATAGAGAATATGAAATGCTTTTAAATAGTACTTTAAGGCAAAAAGAGATAATAATACAGGGTGGACTTTTAAATTTAACAAGATTAAAAGAAAATACAAAAGAGTAATTTAATTGTATAGGAATTTCATTTTTCTTAAGCCCTAATTTCGTATCTCGTATCTCGTGAATCGTATCTCGTGAAGAGAATAGAAGTCAGGATCCAGAATCCAGTATTCAGAATTATTTTAAGAAGTGATGAGAGTATATTAAATTTAATTTAACACTAACAACTATTTACTATTCACTAACGACTAATTTAATGGTTGGAGGCAATTTAAATGGCATACAATATTACTTTGATTCCCGGAGATGGAATTGGATCGGAGGTTACTAAAGCAGCCAAGATAGTTTTGGAGGCAAGTGGAGTAAATATTAATTGGGAAGTTGTAGAAGCTGGTGAAAAAGTTATAGAAAAATATGGTACACCTCTTCCTGATTATGTGATAGATAGTATCAAAAGAAATAGGGTGGCACTAAAAGGACCGGTTACAACACCTATAGGTACAGGTTTTAGAAGTGTTAATGTAACATTGAGGAAGTCTTTAAACCTTTATGCCAACGTAAGGCCCGTAAAGTCCTATAAGGGTGTACCATCGAGATATGAGGGCATTGATTTGGTGGTAGTTCGAGAAAATACTGAGGGTTTATATTCTGGAATAGAGCATAAGGTGGGAGAAGATGCTGCTGAGAGTATAAAGATAATAACCAGGAAAGCGAGTGAAAGGATTGTAAAATATGCTTTTGAATTAGCCAAGAAAGAAAGAATGAAAAAAATTACAGCAGTTCATAAGGCAAATATAATGAAATATACCGATGGTCTATTTTTAGAATGTGCAAAAAAAATATCTCAAGAATATCCTGAGATAATTTTTGAGGATATGATAGTTGATGCGATGAGTATGAAGTTAGTTCAGACACCTCAAGATTATGAGGTATTAGTTATGCCTAATCTGTATGGAGACATATTGTCTGATTTGGCAGCAGGATTAGTTGGGGGCTTAGGGGTAGTACCGGGAGCAAATATAGGAGATAAAGAAATAGTATTTGAACCGGCGCACGGGTCAGCTCCAGAATTAGGTTCGAATATAGCCAACCCAACAGCAACAATTCTTTCCGGAGCAATGATGTTAAAACATTTTGGTGAAAGTGAGGCAGCAGATAGAGTAGAAAAAGCTGTAGTAAAAGTATTAGAGGAAGGAAAATATTTAACACGCGATCTCGGTGGTAATACCGGGACAATAGAATATACTAAGGCCGTTATAGATGCTATAGAATAAATATAACCGAGGTATTGGGGTCAGGCTTCACAACTTCACATTTTCTGTTTCCGTTTTACATTATAGGTTGCCAATTCGTTTTCTTGACATACAATATGATTTAATATATTATATTCTCAAATTACGGGAGTATG
>DPXH01000139.1 GCA_003527405.1 Candidatus Sediminicultor tertius
TCTCTTAATTCTTTTCTGGTTTTTTTCCGTTCCTCTAATATTCTCTCTACTGTTTCTCCCATTTCTGTATCTTTAATCGTTAATTTATTAGAAATATTCCTAATTAATTCATTTTTCCAATAATAGTCCTTCAAAGAACGCTTACCGCATATAAAATCCAACCGAATTTTTGCTCCTCTTTTCTCCCATCTTAAGATTTTAATCAGGCCGACCTCTCCGGTAGTCCCACAGTGAGTACCACAGCAGGCACATATATCAAAATCCTTTATCTCTACTATTCTTATATCTCCTTTTTGAGGAGGAATTTTCCTTAGATTTAATTTATTCGCCCTTTCTTGGTCCACAAAATATACTTTAATCGTTTTATTTTCTAAAACGATATTATTAGATAACATCTCCGCTCTTTTTACCTCCTCAGGGGTAATATCATCTTTCATGATATCTAAAGTGCAAACTTCGTCTCCCAAGTGAAAAGATACTGTTTCGGCATTCCATAATTTTTCGAAAGCAGCAGAAAGAATATGTTGCCCGCTATGTTGCTGCATATGGTCAAATCTTCTCTCCCAATCAATTGTTCCTATTACTGTATCTCCGCATTCTTCTTCAATGCCTTCTTTTAATATATGGATTATCCTCTCATTATCCTCTATTACATCAACTATTGGTACACTCTGAATATAACCTAAATCATTTGGCTGACCACCAGAAGTAGGGTAAAAGCAAGTGTTATCCAAAATAAGAGCAGGTTTGTCATCTATCTTTATTTTTTCTAAAATTTTTCCTTTAAACTCTTGCAAATACGGTTCTTCATAATATAATCTTTTACTCAATGCTCTTCCGCTCCCTTTAAAATTAGTATCTCGTATAGATACAGTAACAATCAATATATAATGAATAATAAGGTTAAATTCTTGAAATTATGAAAACAGGTACTTATTAAACATTACTTATCATATGTTACAAATTACATTACTTGTAACCTGGTTGTATAGTTAAAAAATAAAAGAAAAAAACCAGGAATCGGAATAAAAAAGTTTACATTAACCTTTTAAAATATTTATATAGTTCTATTATTTCTTATTATAATACAAAAATCCAACCTAAACAAAAAAGAGTCTTGAATTCATACACAATACAAACATAAGACTCTTTTTATTTACATCAAATATGATAGATTATATCAAGACCATTCTATCTTCTATATACTTATCTTTTCGATTGCCTAATATTGAAAACTGTCTTACTAAATCATCTACATTAATCCTTTCTCTTTTTTCTCCTTGAATATCAAAAATATTTCGTCCCCTATCCATCATCACAGTACGATTACCCACTTCCAAAGCTTGCTTCATATTGTGGGTAACCATTAAAGTAATTAAATCTCCCTGCCGCTCCATAACTAAATCTTGCGTCAATTTCAAAATCTTTTTACTGCTTTCCGGATCCAAAGCTGCTGTATGTTCATCTAAAAGTAAAACTTTAGGTTTAAACATAGTAGCCATCAGCATAGTCATTGCCTGCCGTTGCCCCCCGGAAAGCAAACCTACCTTTTTTGAGATATTATTTTCTAACCCCAAATTTAATTCAGTTAGTTTTTCCCGAAAAAAATTGCGTAAATTTTTATTAATTCCCAAGCGTAATCCTCTTTTTTCTCTTTTTAAAGATAAAGATAAATTTTCTTCAACAGTCATATAAGGAGCAGTACCTAAAAGGGGATTCTGAAAAACCCTTCCAATCCATCGAGCTCTTTGATATTCAGGTTGATTGTTAATCATCACTCCTGATAAACTTATTTCCCCTTTATCCTGCTGTAGAGTCCCAGCAATTAAATTTAGTAATGTTGACTTACCAGCACCATTACTGCCGATAATCGTAATAAAATCACCCTTTTTAATCCGCAAGTCAAAATTATCTAATGCCAGAGTTTCATGAGGACTATTTTTAGCAAAATATTTAGTCAATCCTTTAATTATCAGCATAGATTAAACTTCCTTTCCATTATTATTTTGCAGATCTTTTCTTCCTAAATTAAATCTTTCGGTAAAATTAAGCTTACCTTTAATAAAAGGCACACTTAAGGCTATTATTACCAGTAAAACAGAAATCATTTTCAAATCTCCTGGTTTAAAGCCAAAACTATAACCATAACGTAAAGCAATTATCATAATTAAACGATAAACCAAAGAACCAACTAATACAGCGATAGTTCTCCAGAAAATAATAGGGATTTTTATAATACTGATACCAATTATTACACAAGCCAGTCCCGCAACTATTGTACCTAAACCCATATTTACATCAGCAAATCCAGAATACTGAGCAAAAAGTGCTCCTGACAAAGCCACTAAAGCATTAGAAATGCAAAGACCCATAAGTTTCGTTAAATCTGTATTAACTCCCAGGCTCTTAATCATCTGTTCATTATCCCCGGTGGCAATTAACGTTAACCCTATTTCTGTAGATAAAAAATAATCTATAATAAATTTCAGTATGACAACCAGAAACAGAAAAAAGAAAGGAATCAGATAATCCATCGACAAATTAGGAAAATTATTTTCTATTTTTCCTAATAAGGTTATTTTCCCCAATAAAGGAATATTTGGTCTTCCCATAATTCTTAAATTAACCGAATATAATAATGTCATGGTTAAAATCCCTGACAAAAGATTGCTTAATTTTAATTTGGTATGTAATAATCCGGTAATTAATCCGGCAAGGGAACCCGCTATCATGGCTAAAAATGTACCCCATAATGGGTCCCCTCCCGAAAAAATGATCTTGGCAGCTACCGCAGCTCCCAAAGGAAAACTACCTTCAACAGTTAAGTCAGGAAAATCCAATATCTTGTAAGTAATAAATACTCCCAGGACCATTATTCCAAAAACTAATCCTTGTTCTAACGCATGAAGAAAAAGACTTATCGGCATATTATCTGATCCTTTCTTTTAATAAGGGACTAATCACCCTGCACTTTACCATCTTTTATAATTTTATCCGCTGCTTTTATAATTTCTTCACTTACAGAAATCCCAATGGTTTTTGCAGTATCCAGGTTCACCACAAGTTGTAATTCATTTGGGTCAGTGATAGTCTGAATAGGAATATCAGAAGGTTTGGCTCCATTAATAATCTTTATAGCTATCTCTCCGGATTTTTTTCCTAAAGAAAAATAATCAATGCCATAAGAAGCCAACGCTCCTTTGTCAACTGTACTCGGATCAGCAACAATCAGTGCAATCTTCTGTCGATTGCATACATTGATTACAGATTCCAAGGCTGATACCACCGTATTATCTGTAACAATATATATTGCTTCCACCCTTCCAGCCAAAGATTGAGCTGCCATTAATACTTCACTGGAATTGCTTACGGTCACTTCTATTAGATTAAGACCAAGTTCTTTACAAGTCTCCTTTGCTACTTCAATCTGTACAACAGAATTTGCTTCACCGGCATTATAAATGGTTCCAACATTTTTAGCTTCCGGTAAAAAGCGAGGGATTAGTTCTACCTGTTGCTTGTTTGGAGCAGCATCACTCATCCCGGTAAGATTATTCCCAGAGCTTTCCCAGCTTTTAGCTAGATTTGCTGCTACCGGATCAGTTACTGCGTTAATAATTATCGGTATTTCCTTGTTAACTTGTAAAGCTGCCTGAGCAGTAGGAGTGGCAATGGCTATAATCAAATCCACCTTGTCATCTTTAAATTTCTGGGCAATAGAAATAGCATTAGTAAAATCTCCCTGAGCGTTTTGTAAATCATAGACGACATCTTCGCCTTCCTTAAACCCCGCTTCTTCTAAAGCAGCTATAAAGCCATCACGGGCAGCATCCAGAGCAGGATGTTCTACAATCTGAGTTATACCGATAACCAAAGGTTTCGCCGCTGCAATGGAAAATACTGTCCCAGCCACCATAAGAATCACTACTAATAATAAAATTGATAAATTTTTCATAATTTTCTCTCCTTTTTATCTTTTTAATTTTTAAATTATTTTGTACAATCTTTCGCTTATTCCATATTTAGTCCTACATTTTAATCTCCTCCCTTCTCTTTATCGACATAAAATTAATTATTTTCTCTCAGAAAATAAAAGTAGGGCCAAAGATGTTAAAATTAAAACACCTATGGCCCTACTTTTAATTGATAAAAAGAAAAACCATAGGCATGCCCTGGGAGGCACATGCCTATGGTTTCATTTTTGATAATAGTAATCTAAATCTGCATTACTATTTATCCCTTAGGCATATACCTCCTCGAGATAATAGTAATAGTAGTAGTTATTGATCGCATTATTTGTACTTTGTATTCCAATTTTCATTTTTATTTAACCAACCAACCGTTAATTTATTAGATATTATTAAATAATATACATCTCTTTCTCTATTATGTCAAATTTTAAAT
>DPXH01000106.1 GCA_003527405.1 Candidatus Sediminicultor tertius
CGGTTAGTGGCAGCAATCATTATAATTCCTATATTCTGGTCGAAACCATCCATTTCTACCAACAGTTGGTTTAGGGTCTGCTCTCTCTCATCATGGCCTCCTCCTAAACCTGCTCCTCTATGTCGGCCAACAGCATCAATTTCGTCCATGAAAATTATGCAGGGAGCATTTGCCTTTGCCTGCTTAAATAAATCTCTTACTCGGGAAGCACCGACTCCCACAAACATCTCTACAAAATCAGAGCCGCTAATACTAAAGAATGGAACCCCTGCCTCCCCGGCAATAGCTCGAGCCAGTAATGTTTTACCTGCTCCAGGTGGTCCGTAAAGCAAAACCCCTCTGGGTATTTTAGCTCCCAATTTTCTAAATTTTGCTGGATTTTTTAAAAATTCTATTATTTCTTCAACTTCCTCTTCTGCTTCATCAATTCCAGCCACATCTTTAAAGGTTACTTTGGGAGTCTCTTTCCCTAAAAGCTTGGCTTTGCTCTTTCCAAAGGACATAACCTTATTCCCTCCACCTTGCATCTGTTGTATCATAAATAACCAAATTCCAATTATTAAAAGCATGGGTAGTAAAGATGAAAGCAACTGCATCCACCAGGATACCTTTACCGGAGGTTTAGCTTCTATTACTATATTTTTACTTCGAAGGGTGTTTATCATCTCCGGGTCATCAGGTGAATAAGTAGAGAATTCTGTACCATCCATAAGTATACCGGTAATTGAATTGTCAACAATGGTAACTTTAGACACATTATTTATTTCAACTTCTTTTAAAAATTCCGAATAGGTAAGTTCCTGTTGAATAGCAGATTTGGGCTCAAAAAATGAACTTATAATTGAAACTGTAATAATTAACATCAGTAAATATAGACCGATGTTTCTATAATTTTTATTTCCTTTTAAGTCTTTTTTATTAAAATTAGGTATTTTAGCCAAGAAAAATTTCTCCTTTTTTCACAAATTTCTTATATTAAGTTTATTTTATACTCTTATTGCAAAATAATTTTAGCATATTTCCTATATAAAAACAAACGTAATCATAATATTGTATCGCGTATTGCGTATTGCGTATCGAGTTTCTTAGCGGAGAGCATACAGCGTTTAGCGTATAGGAGATTAGTTGTCCAGTTAGCCAGTTAAAAAACAGTGATAAGTAATGAGTAACAAGTAATAACTTTCGAATTGCAAGTTTTATGGGAATGACAGATGTAGGGGCTTGATTTATCAAGCCCGCAAACACGGGTCGGATAAATCCGACATTAAAAAAACTTTATTTAAAATACGAAAAAGTTTTAAGTTTTAAATTATGGTTTTTAGCTTTTAGTTTATTGATTTAGCCTATACGCTAAACGCTAAACGCTCTACGCTATACTAATACTAACGACTATTCACTGTTCACTAACGACTAATTACTTACTTCAACTCTCCCTTGTATATTTCGGGATTAAGGGTAAAAACAAAGGGGACATTCCTAAATTTTCCTGCATAATCCAAACCATAACCAACTACAAATTTATCAGGAATATCGAATCCCAAATAATCAACTTTAATCTTAACTTTCCTTCTGGCACTTTTGTTTAAAAAGGTGCAGACTTTTAAGCTAGAAGGTTTACGTGATTTTAATATCCGAAGCAGATAATCCAAAGTCAATCCGGTATCTATTATATCTTCAACTACCAAAACATCTTTACCCGCAATAGTTTCATCCAGATCTTTTAATATCCTTACTACTCCCGAGGACTCCGTGGCTGCACCATAACTGGAAATAGCCATAAAATCAAATATCATAGGAATTGAAATTGCCCGAGCTAAATCTGACATGAATATTACAGCTCCCCTTAACACACCTATAAAGACCAGGTCTTTACCTTGATAATCCCGGGTTATCTTTTTCCCTAATTCAATAACTTTTTCTCTAATTTCTCCTTCTGTGATTAAAATTTCGTCAATTTCGTTATTTTTTAACATTTTTTCTCCTTTCTTGTTAAGAATTAAAAATATCCCTGCAAAAAACATGCTTAATTTTTGTCTTTACGCAAAGCGCTTTTTTAGTATCAGAGTTAATTTTTACCCGGTCATCCAGCCTCATTCCCATAATCCATATTATTTTATCTTCACTATCTACCAGGATAGGAATTAAATCTCGATAACTTTTAGGAATTTTATTATCAATAAAAAAATCTTTAACTTTTTTTAAGCCCTTCATCTTTAAGGGATAAAACCTATCTCCACTCCGTCTATTTCTTAATTTGAGAGGGAGTTTAACTTTATTGTAATCAATAAATTCCAGAAACTCTCCTTTAGATTTTTTTCCAGTAAGATATAAAGAAGATTTTATGCCCACAGAACCTAATATTTTTATTTCAAACTTTATACCTAAAGATTTAATCTCTGTTTCCCCCGGAATTAATATATCGTATTCCCAAGGAGTAGGTACCTCCTCTGTTTGTTCTTTGGAAATCTCCTTTTTGTAAATCATCATTTTGTTATAAATCTTCTTGGCCATTAAATTATCAGGAAGATAAATCTCTTTTTCACCCAGTTGGTACTCGGTAAGTTTTAATATTTCATTATTATGTTTAAAACTTATAGAATAAAGATTCCCTTTTACCACTTCAATAGATTTTCTAATTATCCTCCTCTTTAAAGCCAGTGGGAGAGAGGTAAATTTTTTTAAATCAATAATTACCGTCTCGGGACTTTCTCGTCTTGCAACTTCTTTAAAAAGCAATTCTGTCTCTTGGTGTAGATATGCTGAAACTTCGCTAATTATACTCCTAAGACGCAGCATAGTATCTTTTATATTTTTATTATAACTTTTGGAAAGCAAAGGTAAAAGCTCTAATCTAATTTTATTTCTAAAATATACAACTTCTTTATTGCTCGAATCTACCCTATATTCTATTTTATTTTCTTTACAGTATTCTTCAACCTCTGCTCTACTACACTCTATTAAAGGTCTGATTATTTTGCCTCGTACCGGAGGAATCCCCATCAAACCCTCTAATCCACTTCCTCTTAAAAATCTCATTAAAACAGTTTCTACTTGGTCATCGGCGTTATGACCCAGAGCAATCTTGTTTGCCTCAAACTTCTTGGCACTTTCTAAATAAAATTTATATCTATACTTACGAGCAGCTTCTTCCAGAGTTAAATGTTCTTTCCGAGCATTTTTTGTTAAATTACAGCTTTTAACTTCGCAAGGTAAGTCTAACTTCTGGGCTAAATTCTTAACAAAATTTACATCTTCATCTGATTCTTTTCCCCTAAGCATGTGATCAAGGTGGGCAATAAAAAATGACAGGCTATATCTTTTTTTAAAAGATAGTAAAACATTTAGAAGGGTTACCGAGTCAGGACCTCCTGATATCCCTATCAGGACTCTGTCATTGAAAGAGAGCATATCAAACTTTTGTATAGTTTGCAGAACCTTCTCTTCTAACATTTTTTGTCCTTTTGCAATTAAAGGCCTTTCTATTTAGAAAGACCTTTAATTTTTTAATAAATATTTTGGTGGCGGTGCTGAGATTCGAACTCAGGACACTGCGGGTATGAACCGCATGCTCTAGCCATCTGAGCTACACCGCCTAAGATTTGTCGTTAGTGAATAGTGAATAG
>DPXH01000020.1:0-5633 GCA_003527405.1 Candidatus Sediminicultor tertius
CGTATCGAGTATTGCGTTAAAGAAATTAAGATTCAGGTGTAGGGACACAATGTATTGTTCCCATTTCCAATATTATATACTTATTGAATACTTTTTAATTCATTTACATAACAATCATACACTCTAATATTAAAACATACAAAAACAATTTTTTCTACAAAATTGTTTCCTTTTAAAAAATTTACAGTTTCGGCTACAGCGATTCTGGTAGCGCGTTCCAGAGGAAATCTGTATGCCCCGGTGCTTATTGAAGGGAAAGCTACTGTTTTAAGCTGGTGTTTTTCTATTAAAGCAAAACAATTCTGATAACATTGAGCAAGATACTCGTCTTCTTTGTAATTTCCGCCTCTCCAGACAGGGCCTACGGTATGAATCACCCATTTAGCCGGCAATCGATAACCTCGGGTCATCTTCGCTTCCCCGGTTGGACACCCTCTTAACTTACGGCATTCTTCTAAAAGTTCGGGGCCAGCTACTCGATGGATAGCCCCATCTACTCCGCCACCGCCAAGAAGGGAATTGTTAGCTGCATTAACTATAGCCTCTACCTGTTGTTGGGTAATATCACCTTGCACAACCTCAACTCTATCAAGCATGTTGCCCTACTCCTTCTCGTTTTTTATATTTTATGTAAGTATTATTAAAATATCTATCTGTCATAGAAGCAATATAATCTACCACCACCTGCTCAGGTAAATTGTTATTTACATAATCTACTCCCTTGTTTTTTCCCCTATTAAAAATCCATTCTTTAAAGATCAGAGATTCTTCTTCGCCCCGATTAAGAGCAATTAGAAAATTTTCAAAAAGAAATTTAAATGCAGTTCTCAATTTCGTTTTTTTCCCTTTTAGTCTAGAGCTTTTATATATCCTTTCGGTATTAAATCGTTTCAATTCAAAAACTTTCTCAGCAATATCAGATGAATAAGTTATCTCATCACGATTATAAGAATTAATTATAATATCAGTTACCAGGGAATTTACAATGTCTGTATTGCTTTCCCCCAAATCTTTCTTAACTCCTTCCGGTAATTCTTCTTTTTTCAAAATACCTATTCTTATTGCATCTTCGAAATCCTGCCCCACATAAGAGATAGCATCTGACATCCGGACTACACATCCTTCTAAAGTTGCTGGCACTATATGAGCTTGATCTCCTTGTGATTTTTTCTGGCAATAATTTATTAAATCGGCTTCAGCTTTATCTCTGTCCGGCTTTAGATATTTCTCGTTAATCTCGCCATCATGGGAAAGAATTCCATCTCTTGCCTGAAAGGTCAAGTTCATCCCTTTGCAGGCATCGGCAAGTTTATCGACTATTCTAAGACTATGGATATTATGAAAAAATATACCAATATTCTTCTTCTGGCAAATTTCCTGAAGAATCTCCTCTCCATCATGCCCAAAGGGGGCATGTCCTAAATCATGACCAAGTGCAATGGCCTCAATAAGATCAAGATTTAACTTTAAGGCTTTCCCTATCGTGCGGGCTATCTGAGAAACTTGTAAAGTATGGATACTTCGATTAGATAACTGTTCGTCAAAACTTGCGGCAAAATATATAACCTGAGTTTTCCCTATGTATCTACGAAATGAACCGCTGTATAATATGTGGTCTCGGTCTCTTGAATAAGGACCTCTAAAGGGATGTGAGGTCTCGCGCTCTCTTCTGGCTTCACAATTTTTCGTAGCATAAGGAGAAAGGCATCTATCTTCAAAATCAAGGATCCCTTTTTTAAAGCTCTCTTCATTCATAATTTTTCCTCCGAAATGAAAAAACAGGGTTTGAAGATATGTTTAAATTTAATGATAAACTGGTATAATCTATTCTATAAAATTGTAGAGGATTCTGCAAGTATTTTATTCGTATATCGTATATCGCATATCTATATCGCAAAGAAGAAGTCAGGAGCCAGAATTCAGGAGTCAGAAGGTTATTATCGAAAAGTGTTTAAGGGGGATAGTTTCTTTAACGCGATACGATATACTAACGACTAACTAATTGGTAAATTGGCTAATCGGGGAATTGGTGAATTAATTTCTATCCCTTCACTGACCCGGCTAAAATACCTTTTACAAAATAACGTTGTAATCCTAAAAAGAGAACTAAGGGAAGAGCCATGGAGACAAAGGCAGCAGCAGTAAGCAATTCCCAATCCTGACCATAAGAACCGACCAAAGCGCTTATGCGCACAGTAAGAGGTGCAACATCCGGTGTTCCTCCTAAATAGACCAGGGCTACTAAAAGATCATTCCAAACCCATAAGAATTGAAAGATAGTAACAGAGGCAAGTGCCGGTAAAGATAGTGGTATTACCATCCTGGTGAATATTTGAAAAGGAGTGGCGCCATCTATAGAGGAAGAATCAAACAATTCACTGGGTAATCCGGATATAAAATTATACAATAGATAAATTATTAGAGGAAGCCCATAGCCAGTATGGGCAAACCATATACCGGGAAAAGTACCAGCTATTCCTAATTTATTAAAAATTCTCAGGACGGGTATTAAAGTCATTTGCAGGGGAACCACTAATAAACCAACTAAAATTACAAACAAGATTCTCCGCCCGGGAAAATCCATCCAGGCAAAAGCGTAAGCAGCAAAAGAAGCAATTAATATTGGAATGATAGTGGCAGGGATAGTAATTAATAAAGTATTTAAGAAGGCTTTACCTATACCAATCTTAAGTATGACTTCTTGGTAATTTTCCAGAGTATAGCGGGTAAAATTAAAAGGATGCTCAAAAACAGTCCACCATCCGGATGCCGCTACATCAGCAGAAGATCGAAAAGAAGTTATCAATAAACCGACACTGGGGAAAATCCATATTAAAGCAACAAATATTATTACTAAATGAAGCGGCCCATGTGAAAACATCGAAATTAACTTTTTTATCATCTTATGGCCTCCTGCTCTCTGAACCGCTGAATATTGATAATTATCATAGGAATAATAAGCATTAATAATATAACTGCAATCGCACTCGCCCGGCCATAATTTCTAAAAATAAACATCTCTTTATACATCCGGTTGGCAACGACCTCGGTATTGAAATTTCCATTAGTCATTACATAGACAATATCAAATACTTTAAGAACATTAATAGTCATGGTCGTAGCTACTACTGCAATGGTAGGTTTCATCAAAGGTAAAATAATTTTCCAGAAAATTTTAAATTCTGTAGCACCATCTACCCGAGCTGCTTCTAACAGTTCGCGGGGTATACCTTTGTAACTCGCGGATAATATCACCATACAAAATCCGGTCCATATCCATACCCCTACCATAATTAAACAAAAATTATTAAGCCATGGTCTAATAATCAGCCAGGGCAAGGGTTCTAACTGAAAAAATGAACGTAATGCATTAAGGATACCAGTTTGAGCAGCTGAAGCCGGTCTATAAGCGTAAACAAATTTCCAAATTACTCCGGCACCTACGAAGGAAATAGCCATAGGCATAAATATTATCGATTTTACAATCGATTCATATTTAACTCGATCTGCCAATACTGCTATAATTAGCCCTAGAGACACCGTCAGGGGAACAAATAGTATTACCCATAAGGCATTATTTCGAAAAGAATTAAGCATAATCTCATTGGTAAAACAATAGAAATAATTTTGAATACCCAGAAATTTCTCTGAATTATAATTAAAAAAGGAAATGTACAATGTATTAATTGAGGGATAGACCAAAAAGAAAAACAATAAAAACATTGCTGGTATAATATATAGCCAAGGGGTAATTTTTTTTGTACGTATCACGGACTTCTTTCCTTTCTAAATATTATAAAAAATATTTTACTGTAATCATCAGATTTTGTCGCTCGATGAGCGAAACAAACTTGCCCCCCATTTTTTTCATGAAGGTAAACCCAGTGAAAGCAAGGGAAGCAATCTCAATTAAAATTACCACGGGGAGCACTCAATATTATTTGAGTGCTCCCCTCGTAGTAACAGATGCAATTCCGCTATTTCCGATAAGCATCCAAAGCAGTAGTCTCAATAGTCATTAATACATTCTTTAATGGTATGCCACTTACATAGTCTAATATTCCGGTCCAGAAAGAACCTGCACCAACTGCTGACGGCATTAAATCAGAACCATCAAAACGGAAGGTTGAAGCTTCACTTAAAATTTTAGCAGCTTTACGGGTCAAATCATCAGGATAGGCAGCAGGATTTATACGTTTGTTAGCAGATAGTTTCCCTAATTCACCAACCCATATTTCCTGAGCTTCAGGTGAAACAATATATTCCATAAAGGCTCTGGCTTCAGGAGTATCATTGAACATGGCAAATAAATCAGCTGCCCCTAAAGCAGGAATCCCATATTGAGGATCAATGGGGGGGAAGGGGAAGAAATCAAAGTCTTCTCCCGGAACCAAATTGGGGAAATGGTCAAGTATAAAGCTTTTAATAAAGGTTGCTTGTCTATGCATATAAGCATTTGGTGGAGTAGTAAATAAGGCATCCGGTGAGTCACCAAAATTAATGGTAAGCTCTGCATTTGTTCCACCATAGACATACTTCTCGTTTAGTGCAATCTGCCCAAATAGCTCAAAAGCCCTTTGTACCCGATTATCAAGCCAAGAAATTCCATGAGAAACCCATAAGTCATAAACCTCTGGCTCTACGGTACGGAGCATAATATCTTCAATCCAATCTGTCCCGGCCCATCCGCTGGCAGCACCACTTTCAAATCCAATAGCCCAGGGGGTCTTACCATCAGCTACCATCTTATCGGAAAGAGCGATCATCTCCTCCCAGGTAGTCGGCACCGTATAACCTGCTGCAGCAAATGCTTTAGGGTTATACCAGACTAAACTTTTTAGGTCAGCAGAAATAAATACTCCGTTCAATTTTCCTTTATAAGTTCCCAGGTCTAACCAGGTTGGCGAGTAATCGCTTTGTAGTACATCCATATCCATAAAGGTGCTTAAATCTACTAATTTTCCGGCTCTGGCAAATTCTATCATCTGACCCGGATTTGGTAGAGCTGATACATCGGGCGGATTACCGGCCTCTACTTGAGTAGTTAAAATAGCAGGAAGATCTCGAGTTCCAGTGAATTCAACTTTGATACCGGTTTCAGCTTCAAACGGAGCTATCATTTTGTTAAAAGCTTCAGCTTCTGCACCAGTCCAAACACCGAGAACAGTTACGGTATCAGAGGCGGCAAATACACTTGAAACAAGCATTCCAATTAGCAATACTACTAATATTACAAAACTGATTTTCTTTAACATTTTCTTTTTCTTTCCTCCTTTATTTGTTAAAAAATATTTTTCTTAATTTCTTATTTTTAATTTCTAAAGCACACCACCTCCTTTTAAATTAGTCGTTAGTGAATAGTCGTTGGTCGTTAGTATATCGTATCGCATATTACGTATCGAGTATCGGGTTATAGAAACTAAGATTCAGGTGTAGGGGCACAATGAATTATGCCCTTCCTTTTTTATTGTCTTTTGATTACCTTTGGGTTCGATGAATCAAACCCCTACATTTTCATAGACAGGCTAATTTCTTATCTTCAATCGGTCAATTATTCCATCTTGTAACCTGCATTTTAACTGGCCAACCGGGTAACCGGGTAACGGTTATGTGACTAACTCATCCTTCTTGTT
>DPXH01000020.1:5950-9098 GCA_003527405.1 Candidatus Sediminicultor tertius
CTCATTACTTATTACTCATCACTATATTCTAACGCGATACGCGATACGCAATACGCGATACTAAATGTTACCAATGAAAGGCAGATTTTATGGCCACCTTTCCCTTAGATTTAAAAATGGGAGTTTTAAAAATTTCACTTAATACCAACTCGGCAGCTCCAATGATCCACCCCTCCTCCCCGGGTTGAAGAGGAATAATTTCAATTTCTTTTTTAAAAGGAAATTTATCCCTAACTACTTTTCGCATAACTGGAAAGATAAATTCACCGGCTTTAACTCCCTCTCCTCCTACCACAATTAATTCAGGGTCAAAAAGAGAAACAAGATTAACTGTTCCCATGGCCAAATTTTTCCCCACTTCTTGAAAAATCTTCTTTGAGATAATATCCCCTTTTTGGGCAGCCTCAATAACTGTATCAACCGTGATAGAATCTAAATCATCTTTCTTTTTTAATAAATCTTTTATTATAGTATCCTGCCGGTTAGATAAAATTTCTTTAATTTTATTAATAATAAATTGATCTGAAGCAAACGTTTCCAAACAACCTTGTTTTCCGCAATAACATAAAGGACCATCTTTATCTATAATTATATGACCAAAATCTCCGGCTCCACCGTGACTTCCGTGATATATATCCCCGTTAATAACTATTCCGGCTCCCACACCTTTTCCGATGGTTATGCAAATAAAATTATTTATTTTTTTACCTACCCCAAAACGTTTTTCTGCTAAGGTTAGTGCATTTGCATCTTTATCTACAAATACGGGAAAATCAAATTCTTTTTCGAGTAGTTCTTTAAATCTTACTTCTTTCCATCCTAATATCTTGGAAAATACTAACATACCTTTTTTCTGATTTACTAACCCGGAAACACCTATTCCGCAACCGATTATTTTTTCTGTTTGAATATGATCTTTATTAATTAGATCTCGTATTACTTTTATTAAAACTTCGAGTACTATCTTCTCATTGCTTTTAACCGGACTGGGAATAAAATGCTGGTCTAAAATCTTTGACTTCATATTAACTAATCCGATAATAATGCCGTCTAAACCGATTTTTATTCCCAGAACAAATCTATCGTTACAATTAAATTCAAGAAGAATTGCCCTTCTCCCTCCGCTGGATTCTTCTTCTCCTGTCTCGTAGATTAGTTCTTTTTTAATTAAATCTGCAACTATATTTGAAACGGTAGATAGTCCTAAATCAGTAAATTCAGAGATTCTGGTCCGAGAAACGGGCCCGTAATTTAGAATTGTATTAATTACAATAGCTCTATTTAATTCCTTAATTAGTTGTTTGTTACCTCGACGAATATTATCCATAATATTTAATATTTTTTTATTATCCACCCTATCACTTTTTTTTAAAATACTTTAAAGATACTTTCTTCACTGAAGCAAGTATCTTACTTTATTATTCTACACCCTGTATAAAAAATCCTTCTTTTTTTGAAATATTTTTTCAATTTTTTTTAAAAATCAAAAAAATGAGGGTGAATTAGGGGCTATTGATTTAATTTGCAACTAAAAATTACTTATTTTAACTTTCGATATTTATTTTATAGACTATTAAATAAATTTAAATAGTCCTTTAACAGGCGGGTAATTAAAAAATTCTTTCTAACATATTCCTTTCCTGAAGTTCCCATCTTATGTGCAATTTCTGAATCTTTTAAAAGATGTATAACTCTTTCGGCACATTCAGAAATATCACCAACTAAAAATCCAGTTCGCCGGTTATCTACTTGCAAGGGGATACCACCTACATTAGCCGCTACTACAGGCTTCCCCTTCCATAATGCCTCGGTAATCACCAATCCGAACCCTTCTCTTAAGGATTTCTGAATAATTACATCTGAAGCTCTCTGAAAGGCATTAACCTCTAAATTCCCTACTCCGTTTAAATTAGATAGGAGGTGAATATCGTAATCTTCACCAGCATGCCGGGCAGTTTTTTCGTAATATTCCCAGCCTTCCGGGTCATCATTGGCCATAGAAGCAATAAGGACCAACTGTACATCCTTTACTTCTCTCTTTACCATCCGGTACATATCGATAACCCCTAAAGGGTCTTTCCAGGGGTCGAATCTGGAAACTTGAGTTATAATTGGTCTATCAGGATCTACTTTATATTTTGTTACAATATTCTTAATCTCTTCCTGTTCTAAATCCATATTCTTAGGGCTTAAGGGGTCAATAGCCGGAGGGATTATGGAAATATTTTTTAACTTAAGGTCATCTTTCACATATTCTTTTAAAGTAAATATAGCAGCATCATGTTTTTCTATAAATTGCTTGATGAATTTCCATATTTTTTCTTGAGCACTTGTTGGATCAATATGAAACCTCCAAATCCATTTTCCTTTCTTCTCTTGCCGATAATTCAATATTGCCACTGGCTGAGGATCGTGGATTACCACAAAATCATATTCGCCTTCGAATAATTTCTCATTTAACTGATTATTTTTTAAAAATACTTCTTTCATCTCTTTAGTGAATGGGACATCCATCCCCTGTAAGCCGTTATGAATAGCTTTAGTGACGTTAAAAAAATCATCTGAAGCTTTTATAACCTGCCATTCAACCTCTATTCCTACATCTTTCATTAAAGGAACCAAGGCAGATAAAATCTCTGCTACCCCTCCTCCAAATGAGGTAGCATTTATATGAACTACTTTTTTTCCTTTTAGAGATAAAGCCAACTTCCGAATGCTTTCAATTTCTTCCTTTCCTATAATATCGATATAATCGTTAAGTGATTTCCCTTCGGTTTTAACAATTTCTAACATATTTTTTTAACTCCTTTGCAAAAAAAATTGATTCATGTTTCATATTACGTGATATATTGCGTGTATTACGTTTTACTGTATTTTAACATGTTCGATAAATCAACCTTCCCATTAAAACTAAAAACTTAAAGCGAAAAGCGAAAAACCATAATTCAAAACTTAAAACCTATATAGCGTATACTGTACAGCGTTTAGCGTATAGTATTATAATTAAAATTCTAATCTTTTATAATTACTTTATTCTACTTTACCTTTAACCTCTTCTTCAAGGAGAAAAGATAATAAAAATTCTGTATATATTTTTAGATTTTTTGTAGGGATTGGATTTATCCGCCCCGAAACGGGTTCGATGAAT
>DPXH01000020.1:9429-22943 GCA_003527405.1 Candidatus Sediminicultor tertius
CTACATTTGCATTGACTACAACACATTACTTATTTCGGGCAGACACAAGGTCTGCCCCCTACCTCTGACTTTCACCATAATACACGACAATTTTAACCAACTAACTCTTTTCTCATTAGTTATTACTCATTACTGTATTTCTAAACGCTAAACGCTGTACGCTCCACGCTATTTAAGTAAGCAATCGGACATTTAGCACAATTGGGATTCCTGCTGGTGCATATAGTCTTGCCGAGCATTACAATCTGAGCGTGAAATTCGTTAAACAATTTTACATCTCGGTCTAAATTCTGACTGAAAAATTTCTGTATTTGGTGATAGGAAGCGTCTTTCGAAATTAATTTATGACGGGAAAATATTCTTTTTGTGTAAGCATCAACCACAAAAAATAGTTTATTTCCGGCATATAATAATATGCTATCTGCTGTTTCGGGCCCAATTCCATTTACCTTCAATAATTTTTTTCTTAACTCCCAGCTATTACCCGAAAACATTTTTTCAGCAGAACCCTCAAAGTCATTTACAAATAAATTTAAAAAATTCTTTAATCTTCGTGCTTTGATATTATAATAACCGGAAGGTTTTATCAATTGGGCTAATCCTTCCCGGTTTATTCGATAAAGTTTCCACGGTTCTAATAAATTTTCTTTTTTTAAATTATTTATGGCTTTTCCCACATTACTCCAGGAAGTATTTTGAGTAAGAACCGCACCCACCATTATCTCAAAAGGGGTATCCCCCGGCCACCAGTTCAATGGTCCAAAAAAATCGTATAAACTTTGGTAAATTTTTAATAGAATATCCCTTTTTTGCATCTTTACCTGATAATTCTTAAATTTACTAATTAATCAATTAGTCGATCGATCGATTAGTGGTTGTATGCCAATTAAATTTAGTTGCTCAGTTAGTAGCAACACGGCGTGCCGTGTTGGTTTAGAAAACATAGTATTGATGTAGGGGTCGGATTTGTCTGACCCAAAATGGGTTCGATGAATCGAACCCTTACCTCATAACCACCATCCACTAATAATTTTCTGACTCCTGAATTCTGGCTCCTGACTTTCTCTCTGCGAGATACGATTCACGAAACACGAGATACTTATTTGTTATCTCGCCTTTACTTCCTGCCAGTACCTATACGCTACCCGCTAAACGCTAGAATACGAGATACTAATTAGGCTCCTGGCTTCTTTCTTTTTCACTATTCACTAACGACTATTCACTATTCACTAAATCAAAATTCTCCCTTATGCGCATTTTCTAAAAATTTACACATTAATTTGATAGAATTTTCAATATCTTCTTTGTGACACATCTCCACTACCGAATGAACGTATCTGGTAGGAATAGAGAGGGTGCAGACTGGTACTCCGGATTTATTCCTTTGTATAGCTCCGGCATCAGTTCCTCCTCCCAGCAATATATCAGTCTGATACTTAATTTTATTTTCTTCCGCTATTTTTCTTAAAAAATCAACTAATTTTTTATTAGAAATAGTATGAGAATCCATCAAAGATATGGCTGTTCCTCCATCTAAACTGGTAGCTACTTCTTCTTCCTTGGTTCCCGGAATATCTGAAGCGATAGTAACATCAAGGGCAATACCAATGTCAGGTTCAACAGAAAATGAAGAAACAGTAGCCCCTCTAAGCCCTACCTCTTCCTGAACAGTTGCCACGGCGTATATATCCACATAGCAGTCTTTAATTCTCTTTAATGCCTCAATCATAACATATACTCCGGCTCTGTCATCAAGTGCCTTAGCGGTTATTATTTTATTATCCAATTCCATAAAATTCCTGTCTAAAGTAACAAAATCTCCCGGCCTTACTATCTTAGAAACTTTTTCTTTTTTCATGCCTACATCGATAAAAAGATCTTTGATTTTGGGTAACTTTTTTCTCTCTTCCTCACTCAAAATATGAATGGGTTTGGTGCCAATTACTCCCCCGATATCTTTTGTTCCATGAACCACTACTCTTTGGGCTATTAGGGTTTTAGGGTCAAAACCCCCAACCGGAGCAAATCTTATGAAACCTTCTTTATCAATAAAACTGACCATAAAACCAATCTCGTCCATGTGTGCAGCAATCATCACTTTCTTGGGAGTAGGCTTACCTGATAATTTTTTAGCTTTTTTTATTCCAATAAGATTTCCTAATTTATCTATTTTTACCTCGTCTGTTACTTTTTCCAATTCTTCCTTAATAACTTTCTGAATCCTCTCCTCATAACCTGCAATTCCCGGTGTTTCACACAATTTTTTTAATAAATTCAATTTTTTTCTCCTTTTCTTATTTATTAAATTAGAAGTTAGTTAGTATCAAATGCGAATACAAAATCTAACAACTTACCAATCGACTAATTTACCGATTAAATTAGTTGACCAGTTAGCTGTTATCAGTACTGAAATATAAATTTATCGTGTTTATTTATATTGTAGGGGCGCAATGAATTGTGCCCTCGTCATATTATTACTTAATTTCTTCTGTGGGCACGATGCATCATGCTCCATTTTGCTTACTTTTTTGAGTAGTAACTTTATAATTAAATTAGAATATTTTCTTTCGTTTCTTATTTTGAAAAATATAAACCAGAATAAGAAAAGTAATTACTCCCAAGCTATTGGCCAGAATATCTCCCGGAGAAAATTCCCTTTCTGGAATAAAATACTGGTAAATCTCGTTAAATATCCCATAAGAAACAGAAAAAGATAGAGCTAAAAAATAGTGAAATAATTTTAAGATCAATATTTTATCGCTTAAAGCTATCAGACAAAGAAAAGCATAAATGCCATAAGTAAAAAAATGCATCACTTTGTCCTGTCCATAAAAATATTGCTCTACTCCAACTTCCGGTCGGGAAGAAAAAATAAAAATCAGCACAGAGTAAACCATTAACAGCATCCAAAAAAATATTTTTCTGCCCACACCATCACCCGTTTCTAAATGTTTTATTATTTGGCAAATAAAACCTTCTCGGCAGCCCCTGTCCCTGCTCCCCATCTAAAATCATAATTAATGTCAGATAGAGTTTTTTCAATAATACTCAGGGTTGCTACTACTTCGTTTTCGGATATATTGCCCATATGCCCTAAGCGGAAAATCTTACCTGCCAATACTCCTTTGCCTGCAGATACTAAAACACCGTTTTCATACAATTTTTCCCTGAAGGGTAAATCCTCAATCCCGGCAGGATATAATATGGTTGATACAGTATTTGCCCGAATTTCTTCGGCAGCCAACATGTTAAATCCTAATTCCTTTAAACCGCTTTGGAAAGCTAAAGCAAATCTTTTATATTTTTTAAATCTCTCTTCCAAACCTTCTGCTAACATTAGTTTAATACCTTGATTTAGAGCATAGACCATGTTTATAGCGTGAGTAGAAAAATATTCTCCTGCGGGATTGCGCATAACCGGCATCCATCTATTAACATCCATATAAAAAGCAGAAATTTTTCCCAAACTGTTTCTTCTCTCTAAGGCCTTTTCACTAAATACTGCGTTGGTTAATCCCGGAGGGACACCGAATGCTTTCTGATTACCGGTGAAAAGAATGTCAATCCCCCAATCATCCATACGCTCCTCAATTCCTCCGGTAGCACATACTCCATCTACAATAAATATAGTCTCAGGAAATTGTTTCAAAATTTCTCCCACTTCTTTTAAGGGAGCGCAAACTCCTGTTGAAGTATCTACATGGGATAAAGTTATCACATCAAACTTCTTTTCTTTTAATTTCCGGGCTATCTCTTCTGGTTCTACTATCTTGCCCCACTCGGAAGCTAATACCTCAACTTCTATACCATAACATTGGGCAATCTCTACAAATCTATCCCCGAAAAAACCATGAGAAATTACTAATAAACGGTCACCTTTTTTTAGAGAGTTAACTATGGCAACCTCCATACCCAAAGTCCCGGTTCCGGGTATTACAAAAGGTTGTCCATTTTCTGTCATAACTACAGTTTTCAAATCCTCAAGAGTTTCTTTTAAAATTTTCACAAATTCAGGGTCTAAGTGCGAAACAGTGTCTTTGGCCAAAGCATTTAAGATAGACTGATCAACTGGAGTAGGTCCGGGAATCATCATTAATTTCTTTGTCATAACTAATCTTTCCTTTCTTTATTAAATTATTTTTTAGAGATTAAAAATAAGATTTATCTCATATATATGTATGGTAATTTTTATTCCTTATTTTGTCAAATTGATATTATCCCGTCTTTAAATACGGGAACAATACGGAAAAAATCCAATTGGGAACAGAACTTTAAATCTTCATCCAGGCCGATACTCTCTAAATACTGACCATGTTGAGATTTTCGCAATATCTCCAAAATATTATTACCAAACTTTTTATAGAGTAGTCGGGCTGTTAAATTAGCATCTGATTCCTGACAGGTATCAGAAAAAACATTTTTTAAAGAATCGATCAACATACCGGCGCAAGCAGTATCTTCTAAAGAAAATCTACCCTCCTTCCCTGCGCAGATTAGTAAAATATCTCCCTTATAATTAGTGCAATACTTACAAACCGCTTGTAAATTCAAAAAACTTCCAATAATTATCCTGTGAGCACCTTTAACCATTTCCAATGTTTTTACTCCGTTAGTGGTTGAAAAGATAATTATTTTATCTTTGACTGCTTCTATCTTATATTCTCTCGGTGAATTACCCAAATCGAAGCCCTCTATCTTTATTCCTTCTCTTTCTCCTCCTAATAATACCCCTTCTTTTTCAAATTGCTCTGCCTTTTTCCTGGCTTTATCCGGAGACAAAATAGGAATAAAGCCATGGCATCCGTTAGCCAAAGCAGTTACTATGGTGCTGGAAGCCCTTAAAACATCAATTATTACTACCAATTTTCCGGCTAACTCTATGTTTTTTATCTCCTCCGGAATAAATAAGGTTTCTAAATTATTCATCTGTTCTTTAACCTGCTCTCTAATTAAGCTCCGAACTTCTGTAATTTTAAGGCATTAGCCAACATCAAAGGAAGAACATCTACTGCCGAAAATCTTCCCAGCCCTCCCTTAACGCATTCTTTTTCATTAAATTGTTCCGCTTCATCTACCCTGATATATTTAGAAAATAACATAAAGGGATTTGGATGCCAGCTATGTCCCTTTAGTACTGCCGGAGTAGAATGGTCACCGGTAACTACCAATACATTCGGCTTTAAGGCCAGTACCTCGGGAATATACTTATCTACCTCTTCAATTATCTCAACCTTCTTTTTAAAGTTTCCATCTTCTCCATAACTATCGGTCTTCTTTATATGAAGATAAAAGAAATCATATTTCTGATAATTTTCCTTTAATGTCTTAAATTCTTTCTCTATGGTTTCCCCTGCTTCCAATATTTCCATTCCCACTAACTTTGCCAACCCCTTATACATAGGATAGGTAGCTATGGCAGCGGGAGACAATTTAAATAATTCACCCACGGTAGGCAAACCTGGATGTTTAGCAAATCCCCTCAATAAAACAGCATTTGCCGGAGAATGTTCCTTCAATACTTCGATAGCTTTGTCTATGAACTCATTTATTATTTCTGCGGTCTTCCCTGCTTCCGGCCTTAAAGGTTCGGTATATTTTAACTTTTTCCCCACTACTTGAGGATCAGCATCAGAAAGACCTTCTTCCAAACCTTTTCCTCTAAACACTACTACAAAGCGGTGTTCCATGCCCGGCTTAATTATTATTTCAGTTCCCTTTATCTGGCTAATTTTATCCTGCATTATCCAACAAATTTTCTCATTTAATTCGGTAGGAATCCTCCCAGCCCGCCTATCAGTAATAATTCCTGATTCATCCATAGTGGCAAAATTTCCCCGACAGGCTAAATCATCGGAGGTAAGTTCCATTCCTATACCCAGGGCCTCTAAAACCCCTCTTCCAATCTGATACTTAATCGGGTCATAACCAAACAAAGAAAGATGAGCAGGGCCGCTCCCCGGGGTGATGCCGCAAGATATCGGGTCGGTTAGCCCACAGGCAGATTTGGAAGCTAATTTATCCAAGTTAGGAATAAAAGCTTTTTCCAATACTGTTTTATTATTCTCTGAAGGTAAATCTCCAATCCCATCTGCAACCAAAAGAACAATCTTTGATTCGGTCTTAATAGCCAATGATTTCATAATTTCTTCATTTACCATAGTTTTTTTCTCCTTGTCTAACTTTTTATTCTTTTACTTATTTTTTAACCTTTCTTTCAGTGAAGTATTCCTATGAAAGGTTTTATTATTTTTAATGGCAATCCATAAGGCCCTTTTGGTCCCGACTAATATCACCATTTCTTTTGCCCGGGTAATCCCAGTATATAATAAATTTCTTTGAAGGAGCAAATAATGTTGAGTCATTACCGGGATAATAACTATCTGATATTCACTCCCCTGACTTTTATGAACAGTAATAGCATAGGCCAATACCAGTTCATTTAATTCAGAAAAATCATAGCAAACTTTTTTACCGTAAAAATTTACCTCTAAGATATGCTCCTCTACATCTATATTTTTAATCCTCCCCATATCTCCATTAAAGACTTCTTTATCGTAATTATTTTTAATTTGCATGACCTTATCATTCACCCGGAAAGAGTGATTTCCATATTTAATCTGTTTCCCCTTAGGATTTAATGCCTCTCGCAGACTGTAATTTAAATTATCCGCACCCGCTTCTCCTTTATACATAGGAGAAAGGACCTGGATATCACTTACCGGGTCTATTTTATATTTGGAGGGAAGGCGGACAGTGCATAGGTTAATTATTTTTTGAGCGGCGGCCTGAGGGTCTTCTTCTTCTATAAAATAAAAATCTCTTTCCCTCTCTCCTTTAAGGACAGGGTATTTTCCCTCATTAACCCGATGGGCATTTACAATGATCAGGCTCCTTTGGTCCTGTCTAAATATCCTGGTCAATCTCACCACCGGGATAGTTTCAGAATCGATAATATCTTTTAAGACATTCCCCGGACCCACGGAAGGCAGCTGATCCACATCACCAATTAAAATTAAAGTAGTCCCGGGAGAAACCGCTTTTAAAAGACTGTTCATTAACAGGACATCTATCATAGAAACTTCGTCCAAAATTATTACATCTGCTTTAATAGGGTTTTCAGAATTTTTGATAAAAGTTCCGCTCTTGGGACTGTATTCTAATAACCTATGAATAGTTTTTGCCTTTCTCCTGGTAGTCTCACTTATTTTTTTCGCCGCCCTGCCTGTAGGCGCTGCCAAGACTATTTTTAACTTTAGTTCCTCGAAAAGTTCAATTAAGCCCAAAGTGGTTGTGGTTTTGCCCGTTCCCGGACCACCGGTTAACACTAATACCCGATTCAGAAGGACTTTATTGATGGCATCTTTTTGTTCTTCAGCAAAAGAAAAACGGTATTTTTTTTCCAAATATTTTATCTTCTTTTGCACATTTATATTAACTAACTGTTGAGGAAACTTCAGTAATTCAATTAATTTTTTAGCTACTCCTAATTCAGCAAAATAATAAAGAGGTAACCAGACCCTATCTTCTTCTACTATAACCTCGCGATTATTTCTTAAAATATTTAAAGCTTTTTCAACTAATGATTCTTCAACCTCTAATAATTCACTTCCGTACTTAATTATTTCAGTAACAACCCCGTAACAATGACCCTGATTGGCCAATTCGTTTAAAATATATTTAATCCCTGCTTTTACTCGGGCCGGAGAGTTAGCCTCTATGCCTAAATTTTGCGCAATCCTATCCGCAATTTTAAACCCGATGCCGGAAACGTCATCTACCAATCTGTAGGGATTTTCTTTTAATTTTTCAATAGCTTTATTCCCATATGTTTTATAAATCTTAACTGCATATCCGGTAGTAATCTGATAAGATTGCAAAAATATCATCACTCTTTTAATTTCTTTATGTTCTTCCCAGGATTTGCTGATCATCTCCACTCTTTTTTCTGCAATACCCTCAACTTCAGTTAGCCTCTGAAGGTTGCTCTCCAGAACTTCCAGGGTTTTATTGCCGAACTGTTTTACTATCCTGTCGGCAGTTGCCGGACCGACTCCCTTAATTAATCCGGAACTTAAATATCTTTTTAAACCAAGCAAAGAAGTAGGTAAAATTAATTGATAATCACTAAAACTAAATTGCCAGCCATATTTAGGATTATTAACCCATTCCCCTTTTAATTCGCAAGTCTCACCGGCGTTTACCGAAGCCATCTTCCCCACAATGGTGGTTAATTTTTCTTCATTTTTATCTACACTTATCTTGGCTATTACATAACCATTCTCTTCATTTCGATATACAATTTTTTCTATAGTTCCGGTTATAGTTTCCATTAATTCTCCTTCGGAGAAATTCACCGATTAATCAATTCGCCGATTCCCCGATTGGCCAATTTGCAAATTAAATCAGTCGTTAGCGAATAGTAATTTGTATCGCGTTACATAAACTAAGATTCAACTGTAGGGGTGTAGGGGCACAATGAATTGTGCCCCTACATTATTGCGGGTTCGATGAATCGAACCCCTACCTCTTTTTCTCTTTTTTTCTTCACTCTCCGCTCCACGCTAATTTTCTATTATTTTCACAAAATATTTTCTGTTTCGGGGACCATCAAATTCACAAAAGCATATCCCCTGCCAGGTTCCCAAAAGGAGATTATTATTTTTCACAGGTATATTTACCGAAGACCCAATGATACTCGCCTTGATATGGGCAGCAGAGTTCCCCTCTAAATGACTGTAATTATCATTAAAAGGGATTACTTTATTTAACTCCATAACTATATCCTGCTTAACGCTGGGGTCAGCATTTTCATTTATGGTAACTCCGGCAGTAGTATGGGGGATAAAAACACAACATAGCCCCCTCATAATTCCGCTCTCTTCTACAACCTTTTGAACTTGAGCGGTTATATCTAAAATTTGTGTTTGAGTATTAGTTTGTATAGTAATTTCCTTTAACATAAATACCTCTCTTCTCGGTTAGTCGGTTATCTGGTTAATAGTATTTCGTATCGCGTATTGCGATAAAGAAAATAGAATTCAGCTGTAGGGGCATAATGGATTGTGCCCTTTCTGTTTTATTGTCTTTTGATTACTCTGGGCACGATGCATCGTGCCCCTACATTATTGCGGGTTCGATGAATTGAACCCCTACAATTAAGTAGACAGGCAAGCCTGTCCTCGTGAAAACGGGGAACGCCTGTCCTACGCTAATAATCTTCTGACTCCTGGATACTGGCTTCTGACTTCTATTCTCTTTACGAGATACGAGATACAAGATACGGATTTAACTCTATCTAAACATTTTTACTAATAATTTCTTTACTTTTTTCAAGGTCCTTATCAGAGACTAAAATACTTACTTCAGCTAATCCATCTATGGTAAAAGGATAAATTGAACGAGTAATATCTGATTGTAGGATACATTTAATATTACAACTCGCCAATAAACTCTCAATAGCAAGGGCTTCATCTTCACGTGGGACCCGACAGAGTTCAACAATTTTTATGTCTTTGTCTTTTTTTTCTGTATTTTCAGACAAAATAAATCCTCCGATTAGTCAATTCACTAATTCCCCTATTGTCCAATTTACCAATTAAATTAGTTTGCCAGTTACCCGGTTAACCAGTTTTACGGTTAGCCAATTAAATTAGTTATTAAGTAAATAATCTAGCGTATAGCAATACGCCCCTATCTCCTCTGTCATTCCTGTATCTTCCTTGTCATTCCCGTGGAAACGGGAATCTATCTTTTTCCTGTTTACCTTGTCATCATTCGAGTTCGATGAATCAAACCCCATACAACACATTACTTATTTCGGGGCAGACACAAGGTCTTCCCCTACTTATACTTTGCGACCTTATCTTTCCTCTTCTTTTTTCTCTTTTTTCTTCGCTATATACTATACTCGATACTCAATGCTATCTCAACTTCTGTCTTCTGACTTTTTCTCTGCGAGATACGATTCACGAGATACGAGATACGGATCAGGCTACTGGCTTTTATTTTATAAACTCACAATCCGCAACTTATTATAGCCAATCTTCTTAGCCTCTTCATATACCTCTTTAAGAGGAATTTTATGCTGCTTGGCCATCTTCTTGCAATCTTCATACTCAGGGGCAACATTTTTAATTTCCCCTTTAAAAATACCGACCTTAACCCTAATTTTACCATACTTTGTTTCAGCAATAAAATTCTGCTGAGCCAGTCTCAATCTTTTTATTTCCCTTATCCTTACTCCCAAGGTAGTGGATTCAGAAAATAATACTTCCAGTATTTCCTTAAGATTTTGTTCATAAACAACAATACTAAACATATGGGCAGGGCGGTTCTTTTTCATTTGAATAGGAGTCAAAAATACATCCAAAGCTCCCTGGGAAAATAATTTTTCCATAATATAATCATAAAATTCCGGGTTCATATCATCAATATTAGTGTCTATTAATACAGCTTCATCACTGACATAACCATCTTTTGAGTGCTCATCCTTTAATATCTTCTCGCCTATACTTACCCTTAAAAGATTGGGAATGGTAAATTCTTTCTCTCCGGCTCCGTATCCTGTCCTTTCTATTTTCATTAAAGGCCTTTCTCTAAAACTTTTAGCTAAGGTGCCGATAATTCCAGCCCCCGTCGGGGTAATCATCTCACTCTCGATCCCACCGCTATAAGTTGGGATATTCTTTAATAATTCTAAAGTAGCCGGGGCAGGAACCGGGATAACCCCATGAGCACATTTAACAAAACCCTTCCCCACAGGCAAGGCGGAAGAATATATTTCTTCTATTCCCAAAGTTTTTATTCCTATAACTGCAGAAGTTATATCAATAATACTATCCAATCCTCCAATTTCATGAAAATGGATTTTATCTAAATCTTTCCGGTGAATTTTAGATTCAGCCTGGGCTATATTAAAAAATATCTTTTTGGTTTCCTTTTTAATCTCTTCATCCAATTTGCTCTTCTCAAGGATGGTTAAAATATCTTTAAACCTTCTCTCCACCCCTTCTTCTTTTATCCTTACCTTAAACTGGGTGGCAGAAATTCCCTTTTTCACTACTTTGTTTACCTCTAATTGATAACCGGAAAGACCTAATTTTTTTAATTCTTTTTCTAATGTTTCTATTTTCAATCCCGCATCAAGCAGGGCACCGACGGTCATATCCCCGCTGATACCGGAAAAGCAATCAAAATAGGCAATCTTCATTCCTTCACCTCATTTAACTGGTTAATTAAGCTGGCCATATAACCTGCTCCAAACCCATTATCGATATTTACTACCGCTAAACCGGGGGCACAACTGTTAAGCATAGTCAGTAGAGCAGACAATCCTTTAAAGCTCGCCCCGTAACCTACGCTGGTGGGAACGGCAATTATAGGTTTATCTACCAATCCTCCTACCACACTGGGGAGAGCCCCCTCCATTCCCGCTACCACGATTAAAACATTGGCGGCTAACAATTTTTTTGAATTGGTTAAAAGCCGATGAAGGCCGGCTACTCCAACATCGTAAAGACGTTCCACTCTATTACCCATCAGCTCCGCCATAACTGCGGCTTCTTCGGCTACGGGAATATCAGCAGTACCACCACTGACCACTAAAATAAATTTAGAGCTGACTTTCTTCTTTTTTTCTACTGCCACAATTCTGGCCTCTTTAAAGTAAGTTACTTCCGGAATAATCTTTTTAATCTCCTGGTATACTTCGAAGGTAGCCCGGGTAGCAACAATTTTGCCTCCGGTTTCTTTTATTCGTTTGGTAATTTTAGTTATCTGCTCCAGTGTTTTGCCCTGGCAAAAAATAACTTCCGGAAAACCTTTCCTTAATTGCCTCTGGCTATCTATTTTGGCAAAACCCAGATCATCGTAAGGGAAATGTTTTAACTTCTCTAATACCTCTTTTATTTCTATCTGACCGGATTTAAATTGCTGTAATATTTTTTCAATCTCTTTTTTATTCATTAGTCATCCCTCGGCTTTCTCTTTTAATTCTTCATTCATGCTCCCGCTTCGGTATCCCTGTAAATCAAGGGTAATATAAATAAATCCTAATTTTTTTAATTTAGCGATTATCTTTTTTCTTAAATCTTCTCTTATTAATAAGAGCATATCTTCTTCTCTTACTTCAATCTTTGCCAGCTTATTATAGTGTCTTACTCTTACCTGTTCAATTCCCAGATCATGGAAAAATCCTTCGGCCTGTTCTATCCTTTTCAACTTCTCTAAAGTTATCTCATCCCTATAAGGAATCCTGGTTGCAAGACAAGAATTAGAAGGCTTGTCCCAGGTGGACAAATCCATTTCTTTAGAAAGAAGGCGAATGTCATCTTTGGTAAGAAGAGCTTCCTGCAGGGGACTCCTTATCTTTAATTCTCTAACCGCCTTCATCCCCGGACGATAATCGCTAAGATCATCATAATTAGAGCCGTCTGCCACAAAATTAAAATTAAGTTCTTTAGCCATTTCACTTATTCGGCTGAATATTTCTTTTTTGCAAATATAACATCTCTCGGGAGGATTATTAACAAATTCTTTATTCGATAAAATATCAATATCCATAAACAGATGCTTCACTTTAAATTTTTGCGCCATCTTCTTAGCATCAGTTATCTCACTAAGATGGTGAATTTCTGACTTTACAGTTACCGCCGCAACTCTCTCCCCTAATTCCTCTCGGGCTACTTTTAACAAAAAAGTGCTGTCCACTCCTCCAGAATAAGCAATCAAAACACTTCTCATTTCAGATAATATTTTTCGTAAATTATTTAATTTCTCTTTTAAGTTATTTTTTTGTGCTTCTTTCTTTATAAACTTTTTTCCGGGCTCGATAAATCGAGCCCCTACATTTTTATTATAATTTATTTTTTCCATCATACATCTCAATATTCGATTCCTATTCTCGCCCTAATACCTTTTTGGTAAGGGTGCTTAATCTCTTTCATTTCGGTAACTAAATCGGCAATCTCTATTATCTCTTCAGGAGCTCGTCTTCCGGTGATAACTACTTCTACTTCATCGGGTTTCCCTTTTAATTTTTCGACAACTTCTTTTAAATCTAATAACTCATAATAAAGCGCCATATTAAGTTCATCAAATATCACTATATCATAATTACCGCTTTGCATTCCCTTTACACCAAAAGAGAAAGCTTTTTCGGCTTCCTCATAATCTACCTTTTTTGCTTTGCCTTTATAGACAAAATCTTTAGTGCCAAAAGTCTTTAAAGTTATATTAGGGATTAATTCAATCGAATGAAGTTCTCCATAATCCCATTTTTTCATAAACTGAACTATTAATACTTTCATATTTCTGCCTGCTGCCCTGAGTGCTAAGCCTAAGGCAGCGGTAGTTTTGCCCTTTCCGTCACCAGTATAAACTTGAATTAAACCTTTTATCATCTCACCAACTGACCTCCCATACTTATAAGCCCAAAACATTTAAAATTATTATACCAAAATAATTAATAAAAAACACACTAACTTTACCTGTAGAGACATTAACTGTAAAATATA